>JBMCLC010000026.1:0-9686 GCA_048614715.1 Oceanidesulfovibrio sp. | reverse complement strand
GGGCCGCTGAGTTCGTGGACTGGGTCAAGAACGAGTACCTCACCGAAGACGGCGCGGTGCATCCGAACATACACATATTCGATTTCTATGGGTTGGCTGCAGAGGCGGGCAAGAACCCGGCCAAGGGAGAGCCCAACTGCCTGCGTTATGAGTACGAGCAAAGCCATGAGGATTCGGATTCCCATCCGAACGAGAAGGCCAACCGTTCAATTGGCCCGAAGTTCGCCGCGTTCATTGTGCAGGTTTTGGAGAAGTAGGGAGCCCAGGCTGGGAGCTACACCCGCGCCGAAAACCCGGTTGTCGGCTTTCCCTCGGCCGGACCGGCGAACAGCCCGGCCAGGAGCTGCCCAGAGCCGGGCGGTAGCGGCGACACGGAGAGCACGTCCACGCGGTCGAGGGCCTTAGCGCCGACAAGGCTGGCGGCTGCGGCTTGCTCCACGAAACGGGGCAGGATGCGCCTTAGGGGTTCGGCGTGCTCCGGCCGTTCCAGAAAGACCCGGGCCCCGGCCACTGGCCCGTGTCTGAGAATGCGCACCTGGCAGCGTCCCCAGAGAGGCAGGGTGCAGGCCCAGGCAAGCTCGCCGCCGTGGACGGCCACCAGGAGTTCGTGGTCCCGGCCCTGGGGCATGAGTTCGGGCCGGTAGCGGAGCATGAGGCCGCGGGACGGGACCAGCTCGGCGTTCACGGCCTCGGCCATGGCCTGGGCTCGCAGCCAGGCGGCGAGGGCGGCGGGATGGGCCAGAAGATGTTCGCGGAGTCTTCCGGCTGCCCCTGGATGGCCGGCGATGTCTTCCGGGAGGTCTGGCGGCGGGTGTTCCCGCATGGCGTGCTCGAAGGCGGCGCGGCCGACCCAGAACTCGGCGGCGGCCTCGGCCAGAATGCTTTCCCCGCCGGCGGCAGGGGGCAACTCCTGGAGCACGATGTCCGGGTCGAGTGATTTGACGAGGAAGGCGAGGTGCGCGCCGGGTTCTGGGCCGGAATCCAGCGAGGCCAGGAGCTTGACGCCCGAGACTTCCACCCAGGCCAGGCCGGGGGATTCCCACCCGAACATCACCCCGCGGACGCGGTCGCCCACACGGTGCTTGCGTCGGAAGGCCTGGCGGCGCTCGTCGCCGCCGCGTCCTCCGTATCCGGAATAGCCGCTGCCGGAACCGCGGATGCGCATGGCGCTACCTCGATCCCGTCTCCATGAGCATGAGCTCGACCTCATCCACGGAGAGATTCATGGCTTTGGCGATCTCTCGCGCGCCCATGCCGCGGCGGTAGGCATTGACCACAGCCTGGCGCTTGGAGCGCGGTGAGCTGGAAATGGAGTCGGCCTGCTTGATGAGGGCGCGCAGCTCTTCGGACTTCTTGTCGATCTCCTCGGCCAGGTTGATGAGCTCGTGCTGGCGCTCGCGGAACGTGGCCATGAGCTGCTCTTCGAGCTTGGCGTTGAAGTCGAGCTTTTTCAGGAGGTTCTGCTGCTTGTCCTGCAGGGCGTTGAGCACGGACTCGGACCGTTTGAGCCGCTGGAAGAAGATGATGACAAGCGTGAGCAGTACGACCTCGAAGCAGGAGAGGATAATGAAGGCCCACTGGAGCATAGAGCAATCGGGAGCGTAGCCGTTAGATGCTGCGGTTGATGATGTTTCCGGACCATGGCGTCTTGCCCTGGTCTTCGGCGGGTTCTTCGGGTTGCTGCTTTTTCTTGCGCCGGCGCATGGCGTAGCGGCCGCCGCCGCGCGAACCGGCGTCGAAATCGGCCTTCACGTTTTCGCTCTTTTCGGCGCCTGGCACCTGCTCGCGCTGCTTGCGCAGGGCCTCGAAAGCCATGTGCGAAGCGGCCGCGGCCTGGGCTTCCGGAGCAGCCATTTCCGCGCCGGCGACCTGGCCCACAAGCGGGACCTGCTGGAAAAGAAGGCTGATTTGGAAGGACATGGCCGGCTCCTTGAACGCGCGCTGCTATTTGACCAGATATTCCTCGATAAGAATCGTCTCCAACTGAGCGTTTGAGAGATATTGGTTAACGACGGAGAGCAAGTCTGCCTTGAGCTGCTCCACATTGGTCTTATCGGCTAAAAATGTCAGGTCTTTATTTCGTAGATAATAGAATATGGCGTCGCGCAGGACAACTTTTTTATGGCGGATTTCCCAGGCGAGTTTTTCCGAGGACGCCGGGGCCGCGAACTTGCAGTAGAGAAACCGCACCGTGCCGTCTTCTTCCAAGTGTTCCACCCAGAATGGCTCGAAAGCCACGATGACCTCTTCTTTCACCTCCACCGGAGGCGTTGCGTTCGTGGCGTTCTCTTCCGTCATGGGCAGGGAGTCCGGCAGATCGATCTCGATCTGTGGCGGCGGCTCGGGTTCCGGCCAGAGGAAAATGAGGGCGAGCAGCAATACGAGAAGGCCTGCGCCGCCGCCGATCTGGAAGCGGCGGTCCTTGAGCAGGGTCCTGATGTCGAACTTCCTGGGCGTTTTTTCGAGGTCGGCGTATGCGTCCTCGCCGGTCGCGGCGGACTCCTCTTCCTCCTCGTCCTCGTCTTCGAGAAACGGGGCGTCCTCGAGGTCCAGTTCGACCTTGTCCGAGTCCGGCGTGATCGGAGCATCGTCTATTGCGTTCAGTTCCTCTGTGTCGAGGAGCGCCTTCTCGCTTTCGGAGAGGAAATCGGACTGGTCTGCCATGGCCTGAACACCCCGGCGGGGGCTGGGCTTAGAGTGTGAAGTCGGCGCCGTAGCGCTCGCGGAAAAGCTGGCGGAGCCGAGCCATGGCCTGGGAGTGGAGTTGGGAGACGCGGCCCTCGGTGATATCCATGACCTCGGCGGTCTCGCGCATGGTGAGTTCGTCGCCGTAGTACAGGGACATGACCATCTTCTCGCGCGGGGTGAGTTCTTCAATAAGGCCGGCGACCTTGTCGACTACCTCCTGCAGGGCCGTGGTGTGGTAGGGTTCGTCGCCCGCCTGGCCTTTTCCTTCGGCGGAGAATGTCTCCCGGATGGAGTCGATATCCAGGCAGAGCTGGTTCTTCAACGCTTCGAGCCCGATGCGGACCTCCTTGGCGGAAAGGCCGGTCATCTGCATGAGTTCTTCCTCACTGGCCTTCTTGCCGTGGCGGTTCTCGTACTGCTTGGAGGCGTCCTCCAGGGCGCGAACGCGCTGTCGCAGCCCCCGGGAGAACCAGTCCATGCGCCTGAGCTCGTCGAGCATGGCGCCGCGAATGCGGTTTTCCGCGTAGGTCTCGAACTTGATGCCAAGGCGGGGGTCGTACTTGCCCAGTGCCTCCATGAGCCCGAGGGTCCCGGAGGAGATGATATCGTTCAGCTCGACGTTCTGGGGCAGCTTGGCCTTGAGCCGCAGGGCGAGGAACTTGATCTTGGGCGCATAATGCTGAACGACGTGGCGGCGATCCACCGCGCCCATGTCCTCCCAAGCGACAGCGCCCGATTCCAGCAACTCCCAGGAAGCGGTGTCAGGCTTGCTGAAAGAGGAGCTTTTTCCAGAAGAACTTGATGTTGCCATCGAGATTCGTTGCCACGTCCCAAGTTTGAATGCGTTCTGCCGCCTTGCGGACAGCCCTGGACGCGGGGCTGTCTGGCGCGTGCTTCAGGAAGGGGGTCTGCCTGATCACAGCTTTTTTGACGGCGGGGTCGTAAGGTATCGAGCCTATCAAATCGAGCGAGACACCGTCCAGGAAGTGGTCGCAGGCGCGGTACAGCCTGGAGAAGACCTCCTTGGCCGCGTCCTGGCTCCTGGCCATGTTCACGAGGATCTTGAAGTGCTCCATGCCGTGTTCCAGCTTGAGTACCTTGATCAGCGCGTAGGCGTCCGTGAGAGATGTGGGCTCGGGCGTGAGCACCACGATGCGCTCTTGCGCCGCGAGATTGAAGTAAAGGACATTGTCGTTGATGCCCGCCCCGGTGTCCACCACAAGGTAGTCGACCTTGTCCTCCAGGTAGTCCACGGATTCGAGCAGTTCGAGCTTCTGGCCCGTGGACAGGGAGAGCATCTCGGACACGCCGGAGGAGGCGGGCAGGATATCGAACCCGTAGCCGGTGTCCAGGAGGATGGATTCCAGGCTTTCGCCTTCGCGGAACAGGTGGAAAAGGTTGTGCTCCGGCGTCAGACCCAGGATGACGTCCACGTTGGCCAGGCCCAGGTCCGCGTCGAGCAGCACCACGCGTTTGCCCGCTTCGGCCAGAGCCATGGAGAGGTTCGCGGAAAGATTTGTCTTGCCCACGCCGCCCTTTCCAGAAGTGACGGAGAAGACCAGGGGAAGCTCTGAACTCATGACGGGCGTGCGCTCCTCTGGGATCGTGCATTGGTCGCTGCTCCCCGTTCGGCGGCGTTGCGGTCCGGCGCGTCCGTGCCGGGCAGCCGATGCTTGAAGACCAGCCGCCAGAAGGCGGCGGACTTCGCCGGGGCGAGGGTGTCTCGCAGGCCCGCGCCGTACGACAAGGCCACGGCAGGCAGTCCGGTGGATTCACCCGCGTTGATCATAGAACCGAAACTAAATGCTTCGTCGAGCTTCGTCCAGACGATACCTGCGAGTCGTTCCGATGCATAGCTGCGGATGAATGCGGAAATTTGTTCGGGAGCGAAGATGGGCGAGAGCGCCAGATGGATGACGCCGTAGCCAGACGCCGGGTCGGCGTCCGCCAGGGCGGCGAAGCCGATGCGATCCAGCACCTGGACCAGAGTCTCGCCGCGGCTCACGGCGGGCAGGTCCACCAGCACGCGGTCGAAAACCTGGGCGCGGGTCGCCGCGTCCAGAAACTCCCGGCCCGAGGTCGCTTCGCAGTACTCGAACTCGGCCAGCTCGGCGTATTGGCGCAGCAGCATGCGTCCGGCGGACTTGGTGGTGTCCGCGTTGACAATGAGTATTTTCAGGGCAGGGTTTTCGCGACGCAGGGCAAAGGCCATGCGTATGAGCGAGGTTGTCTTGCCGGCGCCATGGGGTCCGGCCAGGGCGTGCACCTTCTGCGGCCAGTTTTCCAGCGACCATCCGGTTACGGGCACGGCCTTTTCGAGCGGTCCGAGCACCGAGGCCTGCTTGTCGGAGACGAGCGCGCGATAGATGCGGGCGACGATCTCGGGGGAAGCTCCTTCGCGTTCCAGATACTCCAGGGGAAGGCGCTGGCGGGGGGTGAGCCGGGCCAGATCCATCTGCGGCTTCATCAGCGCGTTGAGGTGCTCCTTTATGGACTGCCATTCACGGTGCCACTGGCTCCAGCCAGGAAACTGCGAGGGCTGATTGTCCATGAGGTCGGAGACGATGGAGTCGCCCGGCCGGGACTGCGAGCCGCCTGACCGCGACGGCGCCGTCGAACCATTGGCGGATCGAGCGGTCGTGGCGGCATCGTCCAGCGCCGCGGTTATCTCGCAGGCTTTGGCCCCGCCGTCGTCGCAGGTGCGGGTGGAGAGGATCACGGCGTCGGCGCCCAGCTCGCTGCGGATGCGCGCGAGCACGCTTCTCGTGTCTGTTCCGCGGAATGTTTTAACGCGCATTGTCAAGCACCACGGTGTTCACGGCGTTGAGCCGGATATCCGAGGGGATCTCGGCCTGGGATACCACCGGCAGGGTCGGTATGAATCGAAGCAACAACTGGGCCAGGTGCGCGCGGACCATGGGGGTGGTCAGCAGGACGGGCTGGCCGTCGGCCACGGCGCTTGTCTCCACGGCCTGGTTGATTTTGCTGATGAGCTTGTGCGCCTGGCCTGGCTCCATGGCCAGGTACGTGCCGTTGTCGGTCTGGCGGATGGACTCCTGCAGGGCCTTTTCCACGGAGTGGTCCAGGGTGATGATGGGCAGCGCGCCTTCGGAGTCCAGATGCGGCTTGATGACAGTGCGGGAGAGTTTTTCGCGCACGAACTCGGTGAGCTGGTCCGGGTCCTTGGTGGATGTGCCGTAGTCGGCCAATGTTTCCACCACGGAGAGCAGGTCGCGTACGGAGACGCCCTCGCGCACCAGATTCTGCAGCACTTTCTGCACGGCGCCCAGAGGGAGGACGTTGGGAACCAGGTCCTCCACCGCCTTGGGCGCAGTTTTGGAGAGGTTGTCGAGCAGGTTCTGCACTTCCTGGCGGCCCAGGAACTCGTGCAGCTGCCGCTTGAAGACCTCGGTGAGATGCGTGGCGATGACCGTGGAGGGATCGACCACGGTGTAGCCGGCGAGCATGGCCTCTTCCTTGTGCGATTCCGGAATCCAGAGCGCGGGCAGGTTGAAGGCCGGCTCCTTGGTCTCCACGCCCTTGATGCGATGCTTCACGTCGCCGGGGTCCATGGCCAGGAGGTGGTCCAGCAGTATCTCGGCCGAGGCGACCTCGTTGCCCTTGATGAGCACGGTGTACTGCCCGGGCTTGAGCTCCAGGTTGTCCCGCACGTGCAGCGAGGGGATGATGACGCCCATGTCCAGGGCGAACTGCCGGCGGATGGAGCGGATGCGGGTGAGCAGGTTGCCGTTTTGCTCCTCGTCCACCAGCGGGATGAGTCCATAGCCCACCTCGAGCTCCAGGGCGTCCAGCGGCAGCAGGCTCTGGACCTCCTCCGGCGAATCCAGGGCCGGCGCCTGGTTGCCCTTGGACTTCGCGGTGTCCGGATCCTCGGTGACCTTGCCGCGGCTCACGATGACGGCCGCGCCGTACATGAGCAGGGCGAAGATTAGGAAGGGGATGGTGGGCATGCCGGGCACCATGGCGAAGACGCCGAGCACGACCGCGACGAGCTTGAGCGAACGTGAGTTGTAGGCGAGCTGGCCGATGAACTCCTCGCCCATCTTGGCCTCGGAGGCGGAGCGAGAAACAATGAGACCGGCCGAGGTGGAGATGATCAGGGAGGGTATGGTGGAGACCAGACCGTCGCCGATGGTCAGCAGGGTGTATGTCTGCGCCGCCTCCTGCCAGGACATGCCTTTTTGCAGGATACCCAGCAGGACGCCGCCCACGATATTGATTATCGTGATGAACATGCCGGCCTTCACGTCGCCCTGGACGAACTTGCCCGCGCCGTCCATGGCTCCGTAGAAGTCCGCTTCTCTGCGGATTGCCTCGCGCTGGCGGGTGGCTTCGACCTCGTCGATAAGACCGGAGTTCAGGTCCGCCTCGATGGCCATCTGCTTGCCCGGCATGGCGTCCAGGGTGAAGCGGGCGGCGACCTCGCCGATACGCGTGGTGCCCGCCACGATGACGATCTTGTTGAGGATGAAAAGGATGGCGAAGATGACGATGCCGATGATGAAGTTGCCGCCTACGACGAACTCGCCGAACGATTGGATGACCTTGCCCGCGGCGCCCGTGCCTTCATCGCCGTGGAGCAGGATGAGCCGGGTGGAGGCCACGTTGAGCGCAAGCCGCAGCAGCGTCATGACGAGCAGGAGGGACGGGAAGACCGAGAACTCCATGGGGCTCGTCATGAACATCGCGGTGATGAGGGTGACGAGACTCAGGGAGATGGACAGCGAAAGCATGAGGTCGAGGATGATGGTGGGCAGGGGGATGAGCATCACGAAGAGGATGGCCACCACTCCGCCAGCCAGCAGGATGTCTCCATGCTTGGCGAAACGTTCGTAATTTATGCGCGGTCCTGCGAAATCTGAAGCCATCTTTTTGACACCTCGGGGGTCGCTATCCTGCGGGTCTGGATTTACCCTTGTTCTTAAAGACCTGGGCGAGGATGGTGGCGACTGCTTGGTACAACTCCTCGGGTATGATCTCACCCACGTCCACGGACTTATACAAGGCCCGTGCCAGGGGTTTGTTCTCGCGCACGGGCACGTTGTGTTCCCTGGCGATTTCCTTGATCCGCTCGGCCACGGCGTTGGCGCCCTTGGCCAGCACCTGCGGCGCCGGCGCTTCGCTGGGGTCGTAGCGCAAGGCCACGGCGATGTGCGTGGGGTTGGTGATGACCACGTCCGCCTTCGGCACCTGCTCCATCATGCGCCTGGCCGTGAACTCGAGCATCTTCTGCTTCTGCTTCTGCTTGATCTCCGGGTCGCCTTCGGCCTGCTTGCGCTCGTCCTTGACCTCGTCCTTGGTCATCTTGAGCTGTTCGTTGTAGTCCCAGCGCGTGTACCAGAGGTCCAACGCGGTGATGATGAAGAGCGGCAGGAGGACCCAGAGCACCAGGTCCGCGCCGGATTCCAGCATGTATGCGGCCACGGCCTCGGCCGGCTGGTAGAACATGGGCAATGCATCATCGAACTTGTTCTTGATCATGAGGTAGACCACGATGGCGATGATGCCGGCCTGGCTTATGGACTTGCCCAGACGCACGAGAGTGGAAAGACTGACGAACAGGCGCTTCAATCCGCCGATGATGTTGAACATCTTTCCGAATTTTGGTTCGAAGACCTTGGTGGTCCACAGTGATCCCACCTGAAAGTAGTTGCTGTAAAAGGCGAAGACGGCCAAGGCGAGCATGACCGGGACCACCATGATGGCCATTGCCTTGACGAGCATGACGAACAAGGCGTTGATGCTTTGCTGGGTCACTTCGAAAGTGGCGGCCCCCTTCATGAAGAACCGCATGAGCTCCTGCAAGTCTTCCGATATGTAGGAAATATAGAGCTTGAGCACGAGCAGGCCGCACAGCAGCACAAAGGTCTTCGCCACCTCCTGCGACCGAGGGACGTTGCCCTCGTTCCGTGCTTTACCAATCCGTTTTTGGGTAGGGTCTTCTGTTCTGCTTGGATCACTCTGCGGCATTGTATGCTCCTATCCTCCGGCCATGTGCATGAGCGTGGTGAACATGGCCAGGAACTGGTCGATGAATTCTCCCATGTAGTCCGAGATCAGGGTGAAAACTAGACCCAGAAAGAAAAAGCCCACGCCGATCTTGAGCGGGAAGCCCACAAACAGGACATTCATCTGCGGCGCGGCTCGGGAAACCAGGGCCAGACCGAGGTCCACCAGGAACAAGGAAACCATGACCGGCGCGGCGATGCGCACCGCGAGGATGAACATCTGACCGGAGAACTCCATGACTCTGCCGGCCACAGCCGGCGTCACGAACAGCGTGCCCGGCGGCACCAGGTCGAAACTCTTGGTCACGGCGTGCAGCAGGTACAGATGGCCTCCCAATGTCAAAAAGGTGAGCATCGTCACCATCCACAGAAAATGCGCGGTCACCGCCTCGGACGTTCCGGTCATCGGGTCCACCACGTTGACCATGGCGAAACCCATCTGAAAGCCGATGATCTGTCCGCCGGTCTGCACGGCCGCGAAAATGAAGTGGACAATGAGCGCCAGGGTGAGCCCCATGGCCGCCTCACCCAGGATCATCAGAATGATCGACACCAGATGGGAGGGGAACTGGTCCCCGGGAAGAGACAGATGCGGCCAGAACGCCAGGGTGAGGACAATGGTCATGGCCGCCTTCACCGTATTCGGAATGCTGTGTCCCCCGTAGAAGGGCAGCATGAAGAGCACGACGCTTATGCGGAACAGGGTCAGCAGAAAGCTCAGTACGGTGTCCGGGGTGATGCCGAGAAACTCCATGCCGCGCGAGATGCAAGGCAGGGGCCAAGAGAAAATGTCGAGGTATGCTCGTGCGTTGTCAGGTTACGAGGTGGGTGGATCGGAATCTGGCGACGCTTCGCCGACGCTGGAGGCAAAGTGGGGCCGGTACTCCGGCACGGCCTCAGCCAGCAACCGGCGGATTGCGGAAGCATCCCGGCGGGCTGCCGCATGGGACAGGGAGCAAAGCATGCGGC
>JBMCLC010000025.1:0-9760 GCA_048614715.1 Oceanidesulfovibrio sp. | reverse complement strand
CGCGCACCAGTCTATACAATGAGGTGGCCAAGGCGTTGGACATCTCCCAAGGCGAAGTGGGCAAGGTGAAGGATATCTTCGCCAAACACTGGCGCGACAAGGCGCCGGCGGCCTGGGTGCAGTAGCGAGAATCTGTATATGCGCGCAGCCCGCATCATATGCGCAAGAACGCGACAAACGGTCCGGCCCCTGATAGGAGCCGGACCGCTTTTTTTGTTGGCGCAAGCAACGGTGGATCAAGGGGGCAGGATTTCAGAGAGTTGGAAGGCGATGGGACGCTCTTGGAGCGGTGTGATAGAATGGCTATGTGAATTTTTGCACTTGACGGAAAAGGTTCTGTTCTATAGTTCCGAAGCACATTCCGGGCAATAACTTCAAACCTAGCGAAAGGGGTTCCCATGGTTCGTAACGCACTCGAAAAATGGCATCTCTTCCTGGTGGGAGCGCTGGGGCTCGTGCTTGCGAGCCCGATCGGCGCCATGGCCCAGGAAGCTGCCGCGACTGGCGCTGTCGATACCCACCCATGGTGGTATTGGCCGCTCATTCTTCTCGTTTTCTGCTTCATCCTGGGCATCGTCGCCGTGCTCGCCGGCGTGGGCGGCGGTGTGCTCTACGTGCCGCTTGTCAGCGGCTTCTTCCCGTTCCACATCGACTTCGTCCGCGGAGCCGGCCTCATGGTGGCGCTCGCCGGCGCGCTGGCGGCTGGTCCGGGTCTGCTCAAACGCAACATGGCGAGTTTGCGCCTGGCCTTGCCCATGGCGCTCATAGCCTCCACGTGCGCCATCGTCGGCGCGATTCTGGGTCTGTATCTCTCGGCTCTCGATCCGCGCATCGTGCAGGGCGCCCTGGGCGCGACCATCGTGTTCATCGCCGGTCTGCTCGCCTTTTCCAAGAACACGGAGCGTCCGGTGGTCAAGAAGCAGGACGCCGTGGGCCTGGCCCTGGGCATTCAGGGCATGTACCACGACGTCGGCGCTGGCGAGGACGTGGCCTGGAAAACGCACCGCACCTTCATAGGCATGCTGCTGTTCATCGTCATCGGCGTCATGGCGGGCATGTTCGGCCTTGGCGCCGGCTGGGCCAACGTTCCGGTGCTCAACCTGCTCATGGGCGCGCCGCTCAAGGTCTCGGTGTCCACCTCCAAGTTCCTGCTGTCCATCACGGACACCTCGGCGGCCTGGATCTACCTGAATCAGGGCTGCGTCATTCCGCTCATGGCCATTCCGTCCATCATCGGCCTCATGCTCGGCTCTTTCGTGGGCGTGAAGCTGCTGGCCAAGGCAAAGCCCAAGATCATCCGCTACATGGTCATAGGCGTGCTGCTCTTTGCCGGTCTCAAGGCGATCGACAAGGCCCTCGGCATCGGACTGCTGGGCTAACTCATAGATTTTACGAGGTGTAATATGGCTGACACGACACAGACCATGACCTGCGAGGCACCGCCGGAGCAAGTCAAGTACGCGAACCTCCTTTTCTGGGGGTCGTGGCTCGGCATCTTTTTGATGATCATCACGTACCTCATTTACATTCTCGGGGTGCTGCCGCCGGCCGTGCCGATGAAGGACGTAACGACCTATTGGACCAAGCCGCAGATCAAGGTGACGTCCTACGGGCCGCACCACGAGATCGAGGAATTCAAGATCTGCGGCAAGGAAGTGGAATGCTCCGCCGACGATCCCGACGTTGTAGGCGGCGTTACCGCCTACAGCGCCATCACCGACTCGCCCACCGGGTGGGACTGGGCAAAGCAGCTGGGCAAGGGCGATTTCATCAACTTCGCGCCCATCGCGTTCCTCGCCGTACTCACGATCATCTGCTACTTCACGCTCATACCTGCGTATTCCCGATGCAAGGATTACGTCTACCTGGGAATCGTCATCACGGAGATCATTGTCCTCGCGGCGGCGGCCTCGGGTCTGGTGAGCGGCGGCGCGCACTAGCTCGGCGCCTTCCGCATACAGCGTACATCAGGGCCGGGGAGCGTTGCTTCCCGGCCTTTTTCATATTCCGCCGCGCTCTGGCGCATGAATACAAAGCACGGTACGGTGGGAGGGAAGAACCGTTCCAAGGAGACGCCCATGGCCCCCAATTCTGTTGATGGGAAGCTTCACTATCCCGATGAGCTTCGGGAGGACATCTGTCTCTGGGAGACCGAGGGCAGGGTGCGCATCGCCGCGGTGGGCACCGGCCCGGGCTTCATGTCGCTGCTGGATATCGTCTACAACGAGCGGTTCCAGCAGTTTCTGCCGGAAATGGAGCTTGTTGGCGTGGCCGAGCCGGGGTTGAGCAGAGGCAAGCTCGACTACGCCAAGTCCTTGGGCATCCCTGTATACGATACCCTGGAGGAACTGATCGAAGCCGCGCCTGACGTGAATCTGGTGGTGGAGCACTCGGGTTTGCGAAGCACCACCGCGCGTTTGCGCGAGCAGCTGCCGGATACCGTGTCCCTCATCGACCATACCGGCACCGTGTTTCTCTGCGGTTTGCACGACCTGGCCCAGGCCAACGCCTTCTGCCAGGTCACCCTGGACAGGCACCGCACCCTGCTGCAAGCCATTATCGACGAGGTCCGTGAAGACATCCTGCTTCTGGATTCCCACGGCCGGGTGGTGGACTGCAACCGCAACGTCCTGGCAAAGGCCGGCAAGCCCAAGGAAGACCTCATCGGCAAGCAGTTCTTCGACGCCCAGGTCCCCGAAGGACAGGAGGGGATGTTCTGCAGCACGGACAGCGACGAGCAGTGCGCCTACACGCAGGCGCTTGTTTCCGGCGAGAAGACCGAGGCCCTGTACACCCGCGTGGATGAAGACGGCAGCCTGAAGTACTACCGTATTTACGCCTATCCCATCACCAGCGACACCGGGAGCATCAACCACGTTGTGGTCATGCGGCGGGATATCACGGAGCGCACGCGTCGCGAAAGGATGCAGCAGCAAGCGGAAAAACTCGCTGTGGTGGGCGAGATGTCCACCTATCTTGCGCACGAGATACGCAATCCCCTTTTCGCCATCGCCGGCTTCACCAACTCATTGCTCAAGTCGGACAAGATGGGTCCCAAGGAACGCGAAAAGCTCGAAATAATCTCCAAGGAAACCACGCGCCTCGAGCACCTGCTCTCGTCCATCCTCAAGTTCGCCAGGCCGTCGTCGTCGGAGCTGGACAAAGTCAACCTCAACGACGTGGCCGACGACACCGTGACCCTGATGCGCATGGGCTACGAGCACCAGGGCTATGTCATCGAGTTCGCGCCGGATGCACGGATCCCACGGGTCAGGGCGGAGCCCGAGCTGCTCAAGCAGTGCATTGTCAACCTCATCAAGAACAGTGTGGAGGCCATGCCCAAGGGCGGCAGGCTCTGGGTCAGAACCGGCCGCGAGGGCGACATGGTGACCCTTGAGGTGACGGACGCGGGACAAGGGATGAGCGACCGGCAGATGGACCAGGCGTTCAGCCCGTTCTACACCACCAAGGACCAGGGCTGCGGGCTGGGCCTGGCCATGATCCGCAAGATACTGGACGAGTTCGGCGGTTCGGTCCGGCTCAAGAGCAAGGAAGGCGAGGGCACTACCGTGACGCTCTCCTTCCTGCCCGTGCTGGCCGAGGGGCGGGGTGAAGGCGCGGAATGGGTCGTGGGCGATGCAGACCGGGGGGCTGAATCGGCCGAGGCCGGACACGGCGAAGCCCATGCCGGCGAGACCCGCTCTACCTCGGGCGAATCATGAATCCGCAAGCCTCGCCCTGGCCGGCGGGCGCATGTTTCAGGGCAGTGTTCAGGGCAGCGCGTCCCAGTCTGGGTGCCAGGATACACGGCCCTGGTCGTCCATCACCTCACGTCGGGCCAAATCGTAAGGGCTTTCGCCGATAATTGCGGCGATGCGTTGGTGCATTGCCAGGGCGCGCCTGCGCCGGCCGCGTATGGCCGCCACCTCCATCGCATCCGCGGCGAATGACTCGATCTTCTCCGCGAACCGTTCCTCCACACTCACCAACCGGGGGCCGTAGACCAGCTTGTCCGCCAGGTAGACCACCTCGCGCTCGGTGAGGGGTTCTTCCGGCCCGAGCCTGGAATCGCGGTGCGCTTCGGCCACGGCGGCCACTTCGGCCAATCCTCTGGCGCGCAGCATGCGGCCGCCTTCGCGCTCGTGGTCAGGGAGGCCTTTGGCGATGTCGTGCAGCATTCCGGCGGCAGTGACGAGGGCCGTGTCCAACCGTGCCTCCGCATCCCATTCGTTGATCCGGCGCGCCAGAAGGTGCGCCACGCGCGCCACGGCGGCGCCATGGGCCACGGCCTGCGGCGGCAGGTCCAGCACGTCTTCCAGCAGGGCGCGGCACTCCGCCGGGGTGGGGGCGTTGCGCCGCGCCATTGCGCGTTGCGCCCGCGCGTAGTCCTCGGGGGTGTCCATGTCCCAGGTGGCGTGGCGGTCCCAGACCGGAACATTCACGCACGGCAGCGGAGCCAGGGCGCCGCGCAACCCTTCGCGGCCGTCGTGGCCGAGCACGGCGGGAAATTGGCCGGCGGGCAGGATGACGGGGTGGCCGGGCTCGCCGCGGAAAACCGGTTTGACTACGTATTCTGGCCGGTCGTGGTGGATTTTAAGCAGTTCGCGCACCGTAGCGGTCCGCACCAGGCAGCAGTCCGTGGGCAGGAAGGCGGCGGCGTCCAGCCTGTGGTCGGCGCGCGCCAGCTCCCGCACGGCCGTGAGCACCGAGGAGAACATGCCGGCCGCGTAGTCTTCGTTTATGAGGATTCGTGCTCCGGCCCGTTCCGCCACGGGCGCGATTGCATCAGCGCGATGGCCGAGCACGGCGATGACGCGATTGATACCGGCATTGCGCAGCGAGGAAACGGCGCGTTCGAGCACCAGCGTTTCGCCCAGCGGCAGCAGCGGCTTGGGGCCCAGCGCGCCCATGCGGCTGGAGAAGCCGGCGGCGAGCACCACGCCCACGACATGGGGGGTATTATGAGGCGGTTCGTCCGGGGACGCCGAAGCGTTCATGGCTGACGGGGATCATATGCGGGGGCGCGGTATTCCACGCCCCCTGCAAATACGCTAGATGAGGCCAGCGTCGGCGAGGATTTTCTTCAGCGCGTCCTCGTTCTGGGGCTGCAGCGGGACCATGGGCAGACGGAACTCCTTGGGGATTTTGCCCATCATGGACAGCGCGGTCTTGACCGGCGTGGGGTTGGTTTCCAGGAAGCAGCCGCGGGACAGGGGCTGGAGCTTGAAATGGTACTCGCGGGCCGTGTCCATATCGCCTTCGGAAAACGCCTTGCACAGCCCGGCCATCCATGACGGGGCGATGTTCGCGACCACGGAGATGACGCCGCAGCCGCCCACGGATAGGAGCGGCAGCACGGTGAAGTCGTCGCCGGAGATGAGCATGAAATCCGGGCCGCAGTACTCGGCGATGTCCGAAACCTGGCGCAGGTTCGCGGTGGCGTCCTTGGTTCCCTGGACCTGGGGAATGTCCCTGGCCATGCGCGCCAGGGTCTCTGGCAGCAGGTTCACGCCCGTGCGTCCGGGCACGTTGTATACGATGAAGGGCAGTTGCACCTCGGCGGCAATGGCCTTGAAATGCTGGTACAGCCCCTCCTGCGTGGGCTTGTTGTAATAGGGCGTGATGAGCAGCAGCCCGTCCGCACCCACGTCGCGCGCGTCCTTGGCGAGCTCGATGGCTTCCTTAGTGTTGTTGGAGCCGGCGCCGGCCAGGACCGGCACGCGGCCGGCCACGTGCTCCACGCAGGTGCGCACCACCCGTTTGTGTTCGTCGTGGGAGAGCGTGGCGGATTCGCCGGTGGTTCCGCAGGGAACAACGCCGTCGATGCCTTGCTCGATCTGCCAATCTATGAAAGCGCGGTACGCCTCCTCGTCGAAGGCGCCGTTCCGGAATGGAGTCACCAGAGCGGTAAGAGCGCCGCGAAACTGCATGGGTCGCCTCCTTTAGGCAAGGGAGGTTAATCTGGAAAAAAAACGAGCCGCCGTGTGCGAAAAACATAGCGCAAGGCGGTTCGCGGGTCCAGCCGTCTCGTGCGTGGACGCGTGAATCAGTAGTGCTTTTCCTGCGGCGTATGGCCGAAGGTCTGGTCGAGGGTCTTCTTGAGCGCGGCTCTGCGTTCGTTGCCGGCGAGTATTTCCTGCGCCAGGGCGCAGAATCGTGCTGCGCAGGTCCGGTCCTCGGGGTCATTCAGGGCGGCGCGGACCCTTCGGACGGCGGATTCCTTGTCCCATAGGGAGGCGTTCACCGCGCGCAACTCCTGGAGTGGGGCGAGGGCTTCCGCGGGGAGGGGTCCGTGTTCATCGAGTATGGCCCGCATCCTATCGAGATGGCGCGCCGCGTGGGCTCGCGAATCGTGGTCAGGCAATCGCTCGGCACGGATCTCCAGGATGGTGAGGCGGTCCAGGAAGTCTCCCAGCGAGACCGGGAGCATCAGCTCGCAGGCGGCGGGGCGTGCGGAGTCGTCTTGCATGGCGGGAGGATACGGGATTTCGGCACGCCGTGTAAACGGTTCAGCCGCAACCTCCGGATGCGCGTTTGCGACGCCAGCCGATGAACGCCAGACCCAGGAAGACAAGGGCTGAGGCGTGCTCGAAGACACCCGCCCCTTCTTCGACCTCGCCTCCGGCCCAGGCGCTGTCCATGCCGGTAAGGGTGTAGATGCCGTCCGCCACAAGGCCCATGAGCAGCGCGCAAACCACGAGCGCCGCCAAATAGACGGCTGTTTCGCGCTTGCCCAGAATACGCGCTGTCACCGCCAGCGAGGCGACGTTGGTGGCCGGCCCCGCCAGAAGGAAGACAAGGGCCGCGCCCGGGGAAAGCCCCTGCCATGCAAGGGCCGCGGCCAACGGCGTGGAGGCTGTGGCGCATACGTAAATGGGCAGGGACAGGGCAAGTGCCAGCGCATAGCCGCCCCAGCGGCCGCCCACGTGCTCTTCCACGAATCCCGGCGGCAAAAACACGCCCACGGCGCCGGCCACGGCCACGCCGATCACGAACCATGGTCCCACGTCGCCGGCCAGGTCGAGAAGGCCGTAACGCATGCCGCTGGAGAGCCTGGACTTGAGCCCGAGCCGGGAGGGGCTGGCCGTGGGGCCCGAGCTCAACGCGGACGGGACGGCCGGCGCCATAGGCAGCAGCACCGGCTTTCTGGGATCGGGTTTTGCGGTCAGGTCCACGGCAAGGCCGGCAGTTATGGCAGATACAATCGCAGCCAGCGGACGGAGAGCGGCCATGAGCGGATCGAGCATGATCCATGTGACGGCCACGGAATCCACGCCGGTTTCCGGAGTTGCGGTGAGGAAGGACGCCGCCGCGCCTTTACTGGCTCCCTGGTCTCTCAAGCCCGCGACCGCGGGCAGGGCGCTGCAGCTTCAGAGGGGTATCGGCGCCCCGATGAGCGAGGCGATAATGACCGAGCGTTTGCTCCGTCCGGCGCCGCCGCCGCCGAGGAGCCTGCTGACAAGGTCCTTGGGGAGCAGCGCCTGCAAGAGCCCGGCGCCGACCAGGCCGATGAGCAGGTATGGTGAGGCTCGGGCCATGAGGTCCAGGCAGGCGACGAACCAATCGAGGAGAAGGAATGAGTTTTGTTCGAACATCAAAATACTCTACATTAAAAATAGTTTGGTGGGAATAGTCGCCGAGCGTGTTCCAGGCGTGCACATTGAATTTTCGTTCGAATTGGCGGCTTATCGCACGGCGAATGATTCAGAGTATAAGAAGATGGAATCACTTGGAAAATCTCTGCCATGTGCCAGGATGAGGGTATGTTTGGAATTGCGTGTTAATATTGTTTTAGTGTAGATTTATAATGCGAACAGGTTGGCGGAGGGTTGTCTTTGTGGGGCCGCTGTGCGAATTGACACGTGAAATGCAGTACATGTAGCATTTTAATATCTTTTCGAAGCATTGCACGGGGCTGGCGGGTTCATGTCCATGTTCTTTCACGTTCCGTGAACCAGGGGGGTTATCGTGTTGAAAAAAATGAAGCTGACTGTTCGGATGATTCTGGGATTCCTCTTCGTGACGGTTGTTGCTGTCGGCGCGATATCCATCACCAATTACGTTTCAACGCGTGCGTCCATTATTCAGGACGGCAAAGAAACGGCGCTGAACCAGCTGAGCATGGTCCAGGTCGCATTCAAGTCGTTGTATCAGGCCACGCAGGGTATGGTGAATTCGGACCTCGAGCTGCTCAACGGCGAGATCGACGAGTTGGGAGTGCCCAGTCTGGATGAGGCCGAGTCCCTCGCCATGACCATCACCAACCAGGTCACCGGCGAGAAGGAACAAGTCACTATTCCCGCCCTCAAGTTCGGCGACATGACAATAAACGGCGATACGGAATTCGTCGATCGCATCAAGGAGCTCTCAGGCGGCGGCACGGTCACCATTTTCCAGGTCCTGCCCGGCAAGCTGCTGCGGGCCTCCACCAACGTGCTCAAGAAGGATGGCGAGCGCGCCACCGGAACTTATATCCCCTCCGATTCTCCGGTCTACAAGACCGTGATGAACGGCGATGTCTTTCGCGGCAAGGCATTTGTCGTGAACGCCTGGTATTCCACGGCGTACGCGCCCGTGCGCAATGTCGCGGGCGAAATCGTTGCAGTGGTCTACGTGGGACGCAAAATCATAAATGAGAACACGCGGCAAGTGCTGCAAAGCGCCAATGTTTTCGGCTTGGGATACGCCATCGCCTTCAACGAGGAAGGACTGATCGTCTATCACCCGGATGATGAGATTGAGGGCGAGACCTTTGAGGACATTGGACTCAAAACCCAATCATTTCTCGTCAACAACGAGGTGGTCGAATACGAATTCAAGGGCGATGCCAAACTGGCCGCTGTCGCCATTCTCGACAAGGACCTCGGTTGGCGGGTCGGTTTGACCATAACCGAGAAGGACATTATTCACGGGCTCGACGCGGTACTGCTCAAGAACTCCTTGTTAGCAGCTTCGGCCGCGCTCGTGGTCATTGTGATCTTCGCGGTGGTCTTCACGCGCGCATTGGTCAAGCCGATCAAGGCGTTGCAGAAATACGCCGAGGAGGTTGCCGGCGGCAACCTCGAAGCGCGGTCCCACATCGACCGCGGCGACGAAATCGGCATGCTCACCAAGGCCATCCGGCATATGGTGGACACACTCAAGGGCTCGCTCAAGCAAGCCGACGAAGCCCAGGCGCACGCCAAGGAGCAGGCGCGGCTGGCGGACAGGAAAGCCCAAGAGGCGGAAGTCGCCAAGCAGCAGGCCGAGCAGGCCAAGGTCACAGGCATGCGCGAGGCGGCGGAGCGTATCGAGTCCATCGTGGGCAGCGTCACCTCCGCCACGGAGGAGCTGTCCGCCCAGGTGGATGAATCCAGCTCGGGCGCGGATATCCAGAAGCAGCGCGCCGGCGAGACCGCCACAGCTATGGAGGAGATGAACGCCACGGTGCTCGAGGTTGCGCGCAACGCCTCCGAGGCCGCCCACAACGCCGACGCCGCCAAGGACAAGGCGCAGGAAGGCGCGGACATCGTCCAGTCGGTGGTGGAGGCCATCAACGCGGTTCAGAAGCGCACCGAGGAGCTGAAGACCAATCTGGGCCAACTCGGCGAACACGCCGAGGGCATCGGCCGGGTCATGACGGTGATTACCGACATCGCCGACCAGACCAACCTGCTGGCGCTCAACGCGGCCATCGAGGCGGCACGCGCAGGCGAGGCGGGGCGCGGCTTCGCCGTGGTGGCCGACGAAGTGCGCAAGCTGGCCGAGAAGACCATGTCCG
>JBMCLC010000024.1:0-9763 GCA_048614715.1 Oceanidesulfovibrio sp. | reverse complement strand
AAGCTTGACACCGGCCTTGTTGAACAGGGTCTTGAGCTGGTCGACCTGTTTGCGGGGCGTCAGATAGACCATGATGGACAGCTTGGGCTGCCCCCTCTCCACCACCTCTTCCTGCACTTCGAAGTCCAGGATGAACTCCCGTTCGTCGAACTGCTTCTCCTTCTTCACCGTCCAGTAGACGGCGTCGGGAATCTGGCGTCGCGGGACCTTGGGAATCTGGATGTGCCAGAGCTCCGACTTGGCCGAGGAAACGAGGGACCAGACCTCGTAGCCCTTGGGCGAGCCACAGGTCTCTATGAGGCTGGTCCGGAGGAACTGGGAAAAATCCGGTCGCTCGGTCGCGTCCGGGGTCTCGTATGGAATCCGATAGAAGCCGAGAAGCTTCGGCCTGCCGCCGGAGTGGCTGACCCGAGCAATGCGCAGGCTGTCCGGACCGACATCGACGCCGACCACAACCTTGCTACTGCTCTTGCGGGCCAGTTTGACCCCGCGAGTGGCCCGCGCCGTCTTGGCTGCCTTGCCCTGCCCCTTGCCCTTGCCCCGCTTCGCGCCCTTGGCAACGCCGGAATCGGCGCCGGAGGCAACTTCCTTGCCGCGGATCACGTTGAGAAGCTTGTCAGTGGACGTGTCTTTACCACCCTTGGCCATGCCGTATCTCCTCGCACCATCCCTGTAGGCCGACTTTTGCGATTGGCCGTTTCCGGAAAACCACAAGCCGGCTCGTACTGATGAGCCGCTTGATGAACGCATGCCGCCCCAAGGGCTATGCAGTTCTTTTCGCAACTCCGTCTGCGTGGGCGCAGACTTTTCCTGTTATTGCTCTTTAATTGCAACCGCAATCAAAGTCAATGTTTTTTTAGTCAGTGCAACATACATTCACTCAAAACACCCCTCCACACCCCCTTCTGAGCAACTAGTCGATATCATTGCCTGTGCGAAACTGCCCACTCGAGTTGCTCCGGATATTGCACCCTCCGGAGCCTTGCGCACTACCAGAAAGTTGTGTCTCTACGCATCACCCTCCACGCAATTCCTGCACCACGCCTTGTTCTATCGTACGCAACGAGAGAAAACCTTACAGAGCCGATGAACATCTCGCGTGGACATCCACCTGAACGGTTCCGGGAAACACCCCTCTCGCTTCGTCCCTGGGAGCGTGGTGAAAGCGATACGCCAGTACTGGCGAGTTCCAAGTGATGCATCAATCCGCATCTATAATCCGAAAGAATGCATGCTGCACAGAATCGCAGTGGCAACGCAACAACATCGCCACCGGACTCCTGAGAGTAAAGACATGCCTGCACGACGCCATGCACATGTATTATGGTAATCAATGCAATGTATTTGGGAAATCTATGGATGAATACCCAAAATACACCCAGACAGAACACGACGCCCGCAACCTTCCGCAACCGCATCACGGTTGCCTCTGCAGGGGCCCGTTCTTCAATAACACGCCACGAATGCCCAGCAATTCAAGGCATCGCGGTCACGATTTCGTGTCGATCTGTAAGAAAATGAATGGCGTGTGCGAATTTGCACACTCAGGAAAGTGGTTTGCACAGTCCGCCGTAGAGCTCGGGGCGGCGATCCCCAAACAAGCTCCACTCATTGCGGAGTGCGCGAACCGCATTGAGGTCGAAAGTCGCCGTCAGCACGGTTTCTTCCTTCTCATCCGCCTGGGCCGCGATTTCGGCCAGGGGCGTGGCTATGAATGACGATCCGTAAAACGTAATCTCGCAGGCTGCGCCCTGCTCCACGCCCACGCGGTTCGCCGCCATCACGGGCAGCAGGTTCGCCCCGGCGTGGCCCACCATGACGGCCTGCCAGTGGTCGCGCGTGGAATACCCGGGCGCCTCGGGCTCGGACCCGATGGCCGTGGGGTACAGCAGCAAGTCCGCGCCCAGCAACGCTAGGCTGCGGGCGCACTCCGGAAACCACTGGTCCCAGCAGATGCCCACCCCCACGCGGCCATAGCGGCTTGCAAAGACCTTGAATCCCGTATCCCCCGGCTTGAAGTAGTACTTCTCTTCGTAACCCGGGCCGTGGGGGATGTGGGACTTGCGGTACAGGCCCAGACAGGAACCGTCCGCATCGTAGACCATGCAACTGTTGTAGTAGGCGTCCCCGTCACGTTCGAAGAAGCTCACGGGCAGCACCACCTCGTACTCCCGCGCCAGGGCGGCCATGCCCTCCAGCAGAGGATGGCCCGCGGCCGGGCGGGCCAGGGAGAAATGCTCGTCGAGCATGTCCTTGCAGAAATACTCCCCGGCGAAAAGTTCGGGAAGCAGCACTATCTGGGCGCCGGCCAGGGCGGCAAGGCGCACGAAATCGCTGGCCTTGGCCTGGTTCGCCTCGGCGTCGGCGCTCATCGCCATCTGAACGGCGGCGAGCGTCACACGGGAATCCGACATGGCTTGGAGGTCCTGCCTTATTTTTTGGAGCGTCCGCTGGAGGCGAACTTTTTCGCGTCCAGTCCGTACTTCTTCACCTTGTAGTTCACAATGCGGTAGCTCACCCGCAAATCGCGCGCGGCCTGGAGCATGTTGCCCTTGGCCTTTTTCAGCGCGTCCACGAGCAGCTCCTGCTCGAACTTGGCCACTGAGTCGCAGAACGAAAGATTCGTATCCGTCGCGGAGCTTTCCGCCGTCTGCAGTGTGGGAGGCAGATGGTAGGTGCGGATGACGAACTCGTCGCACAGGAGCACGGCGCGTTCCAGGCAGTTCTTCAACTCGCGCACGTTGCCCGGCCAGTCGTACTGGGTGAGCAGCTCGATGGCCGGAGTGGAAACGCGCTTGATGTCCTTGCTGTATTCCTTGGCGTAGACTTTCAGGAAGTGCTCCGCTATGGGCAGGATATCCTCGCGCCGTTCACGCAGCGGCGGGATGAAGATGGGGAAGACGTTGATGCGGTAGTAGAGGTCCTCGCGGAACTGGCCGTTCTCCACCTGCTCCTCGAGGTTCTGGTGCGTGGCGCAGATTACCCGGACATCTACGTTGATGGTCTGCTCGCTGCCCAGCCGCTGGATTTCCTGTTCCTGGATGGCCCGCAGCACCTTGGCCTGGGCCGAGAGAGACAGCTCGCCAATCTCGTCAAGAAAGAGCGTGCCCTGGTGCGCCAGCTCGAACAGGCCCTTCTTGTTCTGCACCGCGCCTGTGAATGCGCCCTTCTGGTGGCCGAAGAGCTCGCTCTCCACCAGTTCGGACGGCAGGGCCGCGCAGTTGAGCTTGACCAGGGGCATCTCCGCCCGGGGGCTGGCCTGATGAATGGCCTCGGCCAGGAGCTCCTTGCCCGTTCCGGACTCTCCGCGCAGCAGCACGGTGGCCCGGGACGGTCCGACCTGCCTGACCTGGTTGAGCACCAGCCGCATGGGCTTGGAGGTGGCCACGATGTTGGGCGCCTCGGAGCTGTCCAGTTCGGTGCTGCCGGCCATGAGCCCCTGCGCGATGAGGTGCTTCTGCCGGGCGATTTCCTCCTGCAGGTATGCGGCCTGATTGGCTATCATGCCGGCCACCACCTCGAGGAACCGGCAGTGGGCTTCGAGCATGTCCACGGGTTCTCTGGGAATGTCCACGGACAGCGTGCCGATGACTTCCTGCGCGCCCTCGGAATCCTTGTTCGGGCTGAGCACGGGCACGCAGACGAAGGCGAGGTTGCCGAGTTCCTCGTCCGTTCGGCCGAAGGCCTTGTTGAGAAACGCCGGGTGCTCCTTCATCACGGGCACCACCACGGGCTGACCCGTGGTGAACACCTGGCCGGTGATGCCCTGGCCCGGCTCGTAGGTGGCCTGGGCGTTCTTCATCTGCGCATGCGTGAGCGACACCTTGAGGTGCTTCGTCTCCGGATCGAAGATCGATATGTGCGGACGAAGCATGCCGTGATCCTCCGCAAGCGTCTTGAGCAAAGTCTTCAGGCTCGACTGGAACGAACTTTGCGGGCCCATGACCGAGAGTATCTTGCGCAGTGTGTGCAGATACGGACCGATCTCATGAGCGTGGGTCGCGACATCATCCATACTATCTTTCCTGGCGAGGTAACTAGACGTTCGAGGCGAGCGCGGCTTCCGCGCCCAGGTCGGCGGCCTCGAGGTTCACTCCCACAATTTTCGGGTTCAGGTTGCGTTCGATGGTCGCCTTGAGCGCGTCCACGCCGAACGGCAGCACGTTGGCCGCCAGCATGGCCGCGAGCAACGCTATGTTGCCGCTCTGCACGGCGCCGGCCTTCTTGCCCAGACTGCGGGCGGGCATGAGGATCGCTCTGGAGGCGGCCTTGCGCACGGCGTTTTCGATGATCGTGATGTCCGGGTACTCGGACTTGCCCAGGGAAACCGCCACCGGCGGCAGGGCCTCGGTGGACGAGACCACGACACCCTGCGGTGCGAGGTATTCCAGCGCCCGGTACGTTTCCAGCGGTTCGAAACCAATAAGGATGTCGGCTTCGCCCAGTCCGATCTTCGGGCTCAGGAGTCCGCCGAGCAGCACGGTGGAAACCACCACGCCGCCGCGCTGGGCCATGCCGTGGATCTCGCCGGAGGTCACGGGAATTCCCTGCTCCAACGCCGTCTGGGCCAGCAGGTTGGTCGCGGTGAGGGTTCCCTGCCCTCCAACGCCGGTCAGAAATATGCGCGCTTTGTCCATGAGTCTATCCTTTCTTGCGCGCCTTGATTGCGCCGGTGTCTTCGCGTTCCTTGGTGATCTGCGCGCAGACCATGCAGCCGCTGCACTGGACCGGGTCCACGTCCACGCCACCGTCCTCGCGGAAGAACGCCGGGCAGGCCAGCGTCTCCAGACAGAATTCCACGGCCGGGCCCTGCTCGGACACTTCCGCGGCCACGCCAGTCTTCTTCTTGAGAGCGCGGCGCGCGAACAGCACGCAGGGTTCCTCGGCGATGAGCACCTTTACGCCCGGCAGCTCGGAAAGCTCCTTGAGCGCGGCAATGGATGTGTTCAGCTTGTTCGGGTTCACCTTGCGCACGTGCTCCACGCCCACGGCGCGGCACACGGCCTCGATATCCACCATGGCCTCGTTCACGCCGGCCAGGGTGGCGTCCACCCCGGGATGCGGCTGGTGGCCGGTCATGGCCGTGGTGCGGTTGTCCAGCACCACCACGAGCAGCTCGTGCTTGTTGAACACCGCGTTGATCAGGCCTGTGACGCCGGAGTGGAAGAACGTCGAGTCGCCGATGAAGGCGATGACCGGACGCTTGTCGAACCGGGCCATGCCCGAGCCGCCGGAAATGGACGACCCCATGCAGAACAGAAAGTCCGCGGCGGAGAGCGGGGGCAGAATGCCCAGGGTGTAGCAGCCGATGTCCGAGGAGTAGACAGCGTCGTCCCCGAACTGCTGGCGCACGGCATAGTACAGGGAGCGGTGCGAGCAGCCGGCGCAGAGGTTCGGCGGCCGCATGGGCAATTCGCCCTCGGCTTTGCCGGCCGAGACAGGCGCGCTCGGCTCGAAGGACGGGTCCACGAGCTTGCGCAATGCGTTCGCCGCGATGCTGGTTTCGTACTCGCCGAAACGCGGCAGGCCCACGCCGCCCACGTGGGTGAAATCTTCACCGACGCCGCCCATCTTGCCCACGACCTCGGTCTCCACGCCGGCCCGCCTGGCCAGTTCGCGCAGTTCGCGCTCCAGCACGGGCTCGCCCTCTTCCAGAACGAGAAGCCGCTGCACCTCGCCCATGAGCGCGGCGATCTTTTTCTCCGGCAGAGGATAGGTCAGCCCCAGTTCGAGAACACGGACCTGGTCGCCCAGGCCGGTCAGCTCCAGCGCGTCGCTGAGATAGGCGCGGCTGATGCCGGTGGCGATGACGGCCACCTTGCCGGAGCCACGCTCCACCAGCCACGGGCTCTGCTCCGATTCCTCGGCCATGGCCGCGAGGTGGTCCAGCAGTTCCAGACGCATGCGGCGCGCAAAGGCCGGGATTGGCACATACTTGGACGGATTCTTCACGAACGGCTTTTCGTCCGTGGAGCGCGCCGGGGCGTGGCGTTCGCCGAACCTGACCGGCCCGCGGATGTGGTTGACCCGCGTGGTGGTGCGCAAAAGCACGGGGCGGCCGGTGCGGCGGGAGAACAGTAGCGCCTCCCTGGTCATGTCCTTGCATTCCTGGGCCGTTGCCGGCTCGAACACCGGCAATCCGGCCAAGCGCGCGAAAATGCGGTTGTCCTGCTCATTCTGGCTGGAATGGCAGCCCGGGTCGTCCGCCGAGAGGAGCACCAGCCCGCCGGGCGAACCGACGTAGGCGATGGTGCACAGCGGATCGGCCGCCACGTTCACGCCCACGTGCTTCATGGTCACCAGAGTCATGGCTCCGGCCAGGGAAGCGCCGCCGCCCACTTCCAAGGCGACCTTCTCGTTGGGTGAGTATTCGAAATGGTAAACTGCGCTCTCCGGCGCGGCGTGCTTTATACGGTAGAAGGTGTCCGGGACCTCGGAAGACGGCGTGCCCGGATAGCAGGTCACGCAGTCGACCCCGGCTTCCAGCGCCCCCCGTACGATGGCCTCGTTGCCGAGAAGGAGCCGGGTTTCACCGGATTGATTATCTATAAGAGGGTGAGGCATCCAATGCTCCTAACTGTCTTTTTGCTGTTGCGTTTGCTGCTTTTCCAGACGTGCGATCTTGTCCTTCAGATATGTCTGCGGCTGGGTGGGGTCGCTCTCGACCAGCTCGCGCAGGGCGTCCACAGCCCGGGAAATCCTGCCGGCCTCCTCGGCCGCAGTGGCGATCATGCGGTTGATCGACACGGCGAAGCTCTCGCTGGACATGGCGAGGGCGTCTTCCAGCACGGCCAGAGCCTCGTCGTTCTTGCCGGCGTCCATCAGGGCCTGGGCCTGCCCCATGGCGCTGACCACGCGGATGGTCTCGCTCCTGCCCACGCCCACCTCGCTCCAGATGGCCGCGGCTTTCTCATACTGGCCGTTCTCGGCCAGCGTGGTGGCGAGCTCCAGGCGAACGCCGTCCCGAATCTCCCCGGGAGCCTCCTGCAGAAACTCCTGGAGCGCGGTGATTCGCTGTTCGCCGCTGGTCTGGGCGAGAATCGCGCCGAGCTTGTTCGAAGCTTCGTCCACGGCCTGCTTCTGGCTGTATTCCCAGTACCCGTAGCCTGCGATAACGAGCAGGAAGAGCACGAGCCCGGCGGCCAGGGGTTTGATGTGGTCGACGATGAATTGCAGCAGTGGGTGCAACCTGTCGGAGACCTCGAGGTCCTCGATGGCGCCGGCGATTCCGGCGTGGTGCTCTGCGCCGCCCTCGGGAGCTGGCGCCCCCTGGGAAGGCGTTGCGGAATTTTTCTTGGATGCGGCCATGGAAGAAACTCCTCCTCATCTACATCATTCGAAACGACGTGTTCTCGAGTGGAGCGAGCAACGCGAAGAAGGCCAACGAGACATCCCGCCAGCCTGCCAGCCGTGGTCGCTTTGGTTTTGCGGACGGACTGTGCTAAAGACAGTCGAAGCCGTCGCCGGGAACCCCTCCCGGAAGAAGGCTTGTAAGACGTCTCTTACAGGATTGTCAAAAAGATTGTAGAGCCCTTTTTCACTTTTTTATCCTATCTGGGCACAATAACTTGTTGTTTTCAATTTTGACAAAATGGATAAATCGACGCGGCCACTCCGCACCACGGTATGAAGGAGCGTAGCATGTCCCAACAGTCCATCCCCGATCTCATGCAATCCATCGGCCGCCGCGCCAAGGCGGCTTCCCGCGAGCTTGCCGCGGCCAGCCCGGCGGCCAAGAACAAGGCCCTGGAGATTCTAGCCGGCCTCATCGAGCAGCGCAGCGCTGCAATCACCGAGGCCAACGACAAGGACCTCGCCGCGGCCAAGGAGCGCGGCCTGGACCCCGCGCGGCTGGACCGACTCGCCCTCACCCCCAATGTCCAGGCCGACATGTCCAAGGCCTGCCGCGAGGTGGCGGCCATGGACGACCCCGTGGGCGCCATGGAAACCATGTGGCAGCGGCCCAACGGCCTCCAGGTGGGCAAGATGCGCATCCCGCTCGGCGTTATCGCCATGATCTACGAGTCCCGCCCCAACGTGACCGTGGATTCCGGCATCCTCTGCCTCAAAGCCGGCAACGCCATCATCCTGCGCGGCGGGTCAGAGGCCATACATTCCAACCTTGCCCTCGCCTCTCTGGTCCACGAGGCCCTGGAAGCGGCCGGTTTGCCCGCGGACGCCGTGCAGGTGGTGCCCACCACGGACCGCGCCGCCGTACAGGAGCTCCTGACCCTGGAAGACTACGTGGACGTGGTCATCCCCCGCGGCGGCGAGACGCTTATCCGCGCTGTTACCGAAGGCGCGCGCATGCCTGTGCTCAAACACTACAAGGGCGTGTGCCACGCATACGTGGATGCCGCGGCCGACCTGGAGGAGGCTCTGGCCATCGTGCACAACAGCAAGTGTCACCGCCCCGGCGTATGCAACGCCCTGGAGGCGCTGCTCGTGCACCAGGACGTGGCCGCGCGGTTTCTGCCCATGGTGGCGGACACGCTGGGCGGCGCGGGCGTGGAGCTGCGGGCCTGCCCCCGCTCCATGGAGATTCTCGGCGACAAGGCCGTGTCCGCCTCGGACGAGGACTGGGGCCACGAGTTCCACGCGCTCATCCTGGCCGTGAAGGTTGTCGACTCCATGCGCCAGGCACAGGACCACATCGCCGAGCACGGCTCCAACCACACGGAAATCATCTGCACCAGCAACTATGAACGGGCCTTGCGTTTCCTGCGTGAGGTGGACGCCTCCATGGTGGGCGTCAATGCTTCCTCCCGCTTCAACGACGGCGGACAGCTCGGCCTGGGTGCGGAGATCGGCATCTCCACCTCCAAGCTCCACTCCTACGGCCCCATGGGCGTGAAGGAGCTGACCACCACCAAGTTCGTGGCCCTGGGCGCGGGCCAGATCCGGTCATGAGGTCCATGGCGCCATGAACCACGGCAGCGCCATTGCGGAGCGTCTCGGCGGTCCGGGATCGGTCTGCATCCTCGGGGGTTCGTTCAACCCCATGCATGCCGGCCACGTGCGTGTGGCCGTGGCGCTTCACGAAACCGCCTCCATGGAGCGGGTGGACATCATCCCGGCGGCGTCGCCGCCACACAAGCCGCGGCTGCGGCTTCTGCCCATGGCCGTGCGCATGGCCATGGCCGAGGCTGCCGCCGCACGCCTCAACCGCAGCGCCCCGGCCGGGCTTTCGCCATTTCGCGTCTCGGATTTGGAAGCCCGGCGCGAGGGTCCTTCGTACAGCGTGGACACGTTGCGCCACTACCGGAGCGCCGAGCCTAACGCCCGCGTCTTCTTCAGCCTCGGCGCCACGGATATGGTGGCCCTGGACAGCTGGCACGAATGGCGCCGCCTGCCGGAGCTGGCCACCTTCGTCATCACGACGCGCGGGGAAACGAGCGTGGAGGACGTGCTCGCCTTCATGGCCAGCAACCCGGACGTGTTCCCCAACGCAGCCGCACAAACGCGGCGGCTTGCGGCCGGTTTCGGCGGCGAGGTCCCGGGCGGCGAGCCGGAATACGCGCACATCCGCTGGCACGGTGGCGGGACTCGTGGCTGGGCCGCCTTCATCACCATGCCGCGCCTGGACGTGAGCGGCACGCAGATACGCGCCCTGTGGCGGGCCGAACGAAGCCTGCTGGGGCTGGTGCCCGAATGCGTGGAAGACGTGCTCGCCGAACGCGAGCAGGACGTGGCCGCCGTGTGGGGCGCGCGGAGCGGAACCACTCTGAAGATTGCCTGAGCGCTTTGCCCTCAGACTCCCGCC
>JBMCLC010000023.1:0-9870 GCA_048614715.1 Oceanidesulfovibrio sp. | reverse complement strand
CATGCTATTGGCGGGGCTGTCCAGCGCGAATGCCCGTGGTTCCGGGACTTCGGTGCGTTCAACGGTTTCCAGCGTGCGGGCCAGCACGCGCACCAGGCGGTCGTCCAGTTTACCCTGCTGGCCTTCATTATCCAGAATGGTCAGGGCCATTTCGCGCGAGAACGCCTTTTTGTAGTGCCGGTCGCGGCGCAGCGAGTCGTAGACATCCGCCACGGAGAGGATGCGGCTTTGCAGCAGCACCTTGTCCCCGTGTAGGCCGGCCGGGTACCCGGAGCCGTCCAGTCGTTCATGGTGCTGCACGATGATGTCGAGTATGTGGGGGAAATGGTGGGTGAAGGGGATGTTCTCCAGAATGCGGTAGCTCTCTTCGGGATGGCGTTTGATCTCGGCCCATTCTTCGGCGTTCAGGTTGCCCCACGGGGTGAGGAACGCATCGAGTTCGTCATCTCCCAGCAGCCGGATGGTCCGTTCGCCTATGGTAAAGCTCTCGCCGGCCAGCCGGTGGAGCAGGGCCGCGTCCTCCTCGGACACGTCGTAGCACGTGTTGATGTCCTGGAGCCGCTCATACAGGCCGCGCCATTCGCGCAGCCGCAGGCCGCCCCACAGCTCCAGGCGCATGCCGATGAGCTCCAGTTTTCCCGGGTGCAGGCGCGTGGCCTTGGTGAGCACTTCCTCGCGCACGCCGATCTTGCCCACGTCGTGCAGCAGTCCGGCGTAGAAAATCTCCTGCAGCTCGATCTCCGAGAAGGCGAAGTCGTTAAACTCCTCGCGATCGTCGTTCACGGCCAGGGCCAGGGAATGGGCGATTCGCGCCACACGCTGCGAATGGCCGGAAGTCAGCCGGTCCCTGGAGTCGATGGCCGTGGCGATGGACTGGATGAGCGCCATGAGGATCTTCTGTACCTGGTGGAAATGGTGCGCGTTGGCCATGGCGATGCCGGTGACCGCGGCCAGGGTGGTGGTCTGCTTGAGATGGCTGGAGCCGAAGGCAGGCGCTTCCGGACCGGACGCCATGACAAGGGCGCCGTGTTCGAGGCGGGATGTGACCAGGGGCACGATGAGCAGACGGGCAACGCCCGGCACGTCCACATCCCAGCGCGGGTCCTGCGTCAGGTCGTTCACGATCTCGCCCTTGGACATACGCTCGGGTTCGAGGTGCTCCGTTGCGTTCGCGTCTTGCCGAGCGTTGGCCAGGACCTCGCAGAACAGGCGACTGCGGGAGATGCGGTCGGCATGGGGCAGCGCCTGCGAGCTCATGGCGTGCACAATACGATACGAGCCGCCCTCCTCGTCCAAGAAGAAAACCAGGCCGTGCTGGGCCGGAAACGATCGGGTCATGCATACGTCCAGCAGTGCGCGCGCCACATGGTGCACGTCCAGGGAGCCGTTCAGCTTGCCGACGGCGCGCTGCAGCAGGGCGACCTCGCGGTACTGGTCCAGGGTTTCCGCGCCCAGCCCGCGGCGGACGAGTTCGCGCTTCATTACCTCCTGCAAAGACATGGCCACGAAATCGAACGCCCGCGGTGGCGTGACGTCCATGGTTTCGATGACCAGCCAGCCGAAAACAACGCCCTCCACGACGAGTTCGCGGACGCAGGCGTCATCCATCTCGCCGGCGGCGAATCGGCCGAGGATGGCGTTTCCGGCATGCGAACCGGCCGCGCCCGCCAGGGCCAGAGCCCCTGCCTGATGGACCACGGCCAGGGTGCAGCCCGTGTCGAACAGCGGCAGAGCGTCCTCCAGGTAGGCGCGCAGAAAAGACTTCTTCAGAAGGCGGGTGATCGGCGGTGCGCCGGCCATGCCGGAAGACCTCCTGAATAGAGGGGGCGATACATGGTTGGGCGAGGCGTGGGGCTAGTCAACGATTTGCAGCAGTTCCTTGGCCAGTTCAACGACTTCGTCCGGATCGAAGGGCTTGGTCATGTAATCGTAGGCGCCAATCTCCAGTCCCTTGCGCCTGTCGGCTTCCTGCCCCTTGGCCGTGAGCAGGACGATGATCGTGTCCTTGAGCTCGGGATCCTGCTTGATCGCCTTGCATACCTCGTAGCCGTTCATCTTGGGCATCATGATGTCCAGGAAAACGGCTTTCGGGCGTTCCCTGCGGATTATCTCGAGACCTTCTTCGCCGTCTGCTGCGGTGATTATCTCCACAGCGTATTCCTCCTCGAGATCTTCGAGCGCCTGTTCGAGAAGCGTGCGGATATGCAGTTCGTCTTCAACGATGAGGAGTTTTTTTCCCATTGGTATTCCTTGAACCGAGAGCCGCCCCACAAGGCTCCAGACAGAGTGCACGATATACGAAGATTTCAGAACCAAGGACGATTGATCGATCAAGTATACGCAGCTTGTCAAATCCTTGCAAACACTTGGTCGGGACCGAAGGACACACGGACAGCATGTTCGGCGTTGCGCAGCTTCGCCGTGTCGCCAAGGCGCTCTATTGGCTCCCTGTTTCGGAGGAAAGGGGGCGTATACAACCGCGTTACCGGATAGGTGTCGGTAACGAGCAGCACGCCGCGGACCGAGCCTCCATCCTCGCGGGGATAGGCAAGGAGGGCGGCGCCTTCCCGGTTGCTCGGCAGCAGCGAAATGTCGAGGTCCACTGGAGGGGCGTCAGCGAGAAAGACCATAGCCGAACCATTTTCCGATTGTGTGACGATGAGTTTCTGCAACCGCTCCACTTCCGCACCCCCGTGGCCGTCGCCGCGGCTGCCCCATCGGGCTGCAGCGGGATCGTCCGCGGGTTGCAGCAGTGTCTTCTCGCCAGGCCAGTAGAAGTTGACGCCCCAGAACCCGCCGGAGTCGTCCACGGCGGTGACGTTCGTGACGCGGTACTCCACGTGGGGAAAGGAAGCCGGCTCCAGCGGCTCGCCCTCCAGCGAAAAGCGCAGCGCCAGCGGAGCGGGATTCACGTTGGCGCCGTTCGCCTCGAACTAGCGCTTCATACTCAGCGCGGTGCGCAGTACCTCGTCCGAGGCGGTGATGACCTTGCTGTTGGCCTGGAATCCCCGCTGCGTGGTGATCATGTGCGTGAACTCGCGCGCGAGGTCCACGTTGGACTGCTCCAGGGAATGGTCCGTGACCTCGCCGGCGGCGCCCTCGCCGGGCAGGTTCTCCGTCACATTGCCCGCCTCGGGCGTTGCGGCGTACAGGTTGTTGCCTTCACGGCGCAGTCCGTCCTCGCTGGTGAAGTTGTACAGGGTGAGCTGATAGAGGGGAGACGACTCGCCGTTGGAGAAGGAGCCCATCATCACGCCGTCCTCGGTGAAGTTGACGCGTTGCAGGAATCCTTCCGCGTAGCCGTCCTGGCTGGTGAAGCGGGTGAATGCGCCCTGACCCACGAAGCTGGAGGAGGCGTTTGCCGCAGTGGTTGCGTCCATGGAGACGAGATCGCCCGGGTTGCTGACCCCGGCCGCAGATCCGGTGCCGCCGGTCCATTGCCCGGTAGCGTCCTCGAACCCGAAGTTCAGGCCCATGTTCGCCGTGCTCCCGTCCTCGAATGCGGCGTTCAGGGTGGGAATCCCGTTGCCGTCGAAACCTGCCGGCGTCCAGTCGCTCAAGACCGTGTGGTCGGCGCCGCCGCCCGTGTAATTGTATGCGGACTGGCTGATGAGATGGCTGGAGGAATTGAAGCTCAGGGTGCCGGCCTGGAGCAAACCTGCGCCGGCGCTACTCGCGAGGTTGGAGCCGTCTTCCTCAGGATCGATGGCCGCCACGTACTCCCAGGTGGTTACGCTGCCTTCCGTGCCCACTTTGTCGAAATAGAGATTCAGATCCCGAGCCTGGCCGTTGGAGTCGTATATCCGCATGGTGTCCTGGTAGGCCGGGTTCAGGGGCGGGCTGGCCGTGCCGTCGTATGCCGTAACCAGCGAAAAGTACGGCGCGGCTGCATTGGAGACAAGGTTGTCGCCTTCGAGGTTTGTGAGGAAGGAGACGCTGGAGGTGGCCTGCGGCTCCATGACGACATTGCCGTCCGCGCCAATGCCCAGGGCCACATCCGTGGTCTCGCCCAGCGCCAGCGTGCCGTCAGGGTTCTCGGCCGTGACCGGGCGTCCCTGCACCGCCAGGCCGTTGGGGTCGCGCAGGATGCCCTGGTAGTCGAACCGGAAGTTGCCGGCCCTGGTGTAGAACTCGGTGCCGTCCACGTTGTCCACCACCCTGAAGAAGCCCTTGCCCGAAATGGACAGGTCGGTCTCCTGGTTGGTGGTCAGCGCTGCGCCCTGGGTGAACTTGGTCTTGATGTCGTGCAGGCTGGAGCCCATGCCTTTCTGGGCGTAGCCCGTTATCCCGTTGCTCTGGGCCGCGACCTGGGTGCTGAACATGTCCGCGAAACGGAAATCCGTGTCCTTGTACCCGACCGTGTTCACGTTGGCGATATCGTTGCCGAGCACCTGCATGCCCTTGCTGTGGGTCTTCATGCCCGTGGCGCCGATATAAAGCGAGGATATCATGACCGTATCGTCCCTTGCAGTGTATGCCGGCGGCAAAATGTGCCGTCCGAAAAGCGTGACACTGGAAGGAAAGCAGGGAGCGTGCCAGACGGTTCAGCCGCGGGAGAACGGAACGCCGAGGTCGGCCGGACCGGACGCGCCGTCCGCGCCCCGGCGCATGAGCACGCGGTTCACCAGTACGAGCACCGCTATGGTCAGCAGATACGGCAGCATGCGCAGCACGTAGACCGGGATGAGCTCCACCCCCGTGACCTGGAAGTAGAACTGCAGCGAGGTGAGCAGGCCGAAAAGGAGCGCGCCCACGAGCACCCGCGGCGGATTCCAGGTGGCGAAGACCACCATGGCGATGGCGATCCAGCCCTGGCCGGCGGTCATGCCCTCTTTCCAGCCCGGGGTGTAGACCAGCGAGAGGTACGCCCCGCCCAGGCCGGAAAGCATGCCGCCGACAATGGTGCAGATGTAGCGCACCCGCACCACGCCGATGCCGGCCGTGTCGGCCGCGGCGGCGTCCTCACCCACGGCGCGGACCATGAGCCCCCGCCGCGTGCGGGCCAGAAAGAGCGCGAGCGCGATGGTCAGGAGGATTCCCATATAGGCGAACACGGACTGCGTGAAGAGGGCTTTGCCCAGAACCGGGATGTCGGACAGGCCGGGAATGGGCATCTGGCCCAGGCGGATGCCGGAGCGGCCGATGAGGCCGCGGCCCAATACGTTGGACAGGCCCATGCCGAGCATGGTGAGCGCCAGGCCGGAGAGGACCTGGTTGGCCCTGAGAGTGATGGCGAAGAAGGCGTGGATGAGCGCCATGGCCCCGCCCACGAGGCAGCTCGCCGTGACGGCGAGCCAGGGATTGCCCGTGGCGTAGCCCACGGCGAAGCCTGTGAGCGCACCCATGAGCATCATGCCCTCGAGGCCGAGATTGAGCACGCCGGCGCGCTCGGCAAGCGTTTCCCCCAGGGCGGCCAGAAGCACGGCCACCGAGGACTTGAACGATATCTGGAGAATGAAGGCGAGATCACCCATTGGCATCCTCCCGCACGCCCGACTCGGACTGGAGCACGGCGGAGCCGGTTGCCGGAACGGTTGCCGCGCCCGGCTTCGTATCGTCGGGCGTCGCGGCCTTTCGTTTTGCCTTGCGGCTCTCGCGCCATCGGGCCAGGGCCTCGCCGCCCAGCACGCCGAAGAGCAGCACGGCCTCCAGAGCCATGCTGATGGAGGCGGGCAGCCCCATGCGGGACTGGAGCTGCTCGCCGCCGACCATGAGCCCGCCCAGGGCCACAGCCGCCACGGGCACGGCCAGCGGGTTGAGCCGGGCCAGGAAGGCGACAATGATGCCGTCGTAGCCGTAGCCGATGGCCAGGCCGGCCTGGAGCCTGTGGTGCAGGCCGGTGATCTCGGCCATGCCGGCCATGCCGGCCAGCGCGCCGCTCGCCGCCAGGGTGGTCAGGGTCAGCCGGCCGGCGTCGAACCCCGCGTACTGGGCGGCCTGGGCCCCCTTGCCCAGGAACTGCGGGTGAGGACCCAATACAACATGAAGGCGAAGAGCACCGCACCGAGGAGTCCTGGATGGAGCCGGGTGCCGAAGAGCCGGGGGAGCTGCGCCGCCTCGCTGATCATGGCCGTGCCGGGAAAGCCCATGCCTGCCGGGTCGCGCCACGGGCCGTAGAACAGGTGCTCCATGAAGATGATGGCCACGTAATTGAGCAGCAGCGTGGAGAGGATCTCGCTGACGCGGCTGGTGACCTTGAGCACGGCCGGGATGAGTCCCCACAGCGCGCCGCCCAGCGCGCCGGCAATGGCTACCGTGGGCAGGGCGACCAGGGCCGGGGAGTCCGGTACGATGAACAGGGCAGCGCCCGTGGCGAATACGCCGCCCATCACGAGCTGGCCCTCGCAGCCGATGTTCCAGAGCAGCATGGTGGCGGCCAGAGCCACGGCCAGTCCGGTGTAGGTGAAGGGCGCGGCCTTCACGAGGACCTCGGTGATTGAGTACCAGGAGCCGAACGCCCCGCGCGCCATGAACCAGTAGGCTTCGAGCGGATTTTTGCCGTAGCCGGCGATGATGATAGCGCCGCTGACAAGGGCGAGGAGCGCGGCGAATCCTAGGGCGAAGGCGGTGCGGGACGCTTGCGGGGAAAGCCGCAGCGCTCCCGTGGCTCCGGCGGGGTGTCGGGTCATGACTGCACTCCGGCCATGAGCATGCCGATGCGCTCCAGCGGCGGTTCGGTCTTGGTGTCGTGCAGGTTCATGATCTCCAGAAAGCGGCCGCGGAACATGACGGCCACGCGGTCCGCCAGGGACAGGGCTTCCTTGAGGTCGCCCGTGACCAGGAGGATGGCGCGGCGTTCGCGTTCGCGCAGCAGGGAGCGCCATACCTCCCTGGCGGCGCGGATGTCCAGCCCCTGGGTGGGCTGCTCGGCGATGAACAGATCCGGCTCGCGGGAAAGCTCGCGCGCCAGGAGGAACTTCTGCAGGTTGCCGCCGGAAAGGTGGCCGGCCTCGGTGTGGATGTCCGCGGTCGCGACCTCGAAGTCCTCGATGGCCTGGCGGGTGGCGTTGCGCGCCGCCTCCAGATCGATCTCCCCAAGCCGGGAGCGGAAGCGGTCCAGGGTGGTGAGCAGGAAGTTGTCCACCATGCTCATGGACGGCACGCTGCCGGTGCGGTGGCGGTCCTCCGGCACATAGGCCAGCTTGCCGCGGGGCGGCTTCCAGGAGCGGTAGGTGAAGCTCCTTCCGGCAAAGGTGAGTGCGCCGCTGGTGAAGGGGACCATGCCGGCCAGACAGGCGGTGAGCTGGTTCTGGCCGTTGCCGGCCACGCCCACCACCGCGAATATCTCGCCCCGGCGGATGGAAAAGGAAATGTTCTTGAACGCGGGGCGTCCCTTTTCGCCGCCGCCGGCCAGGTTCCTGGCCTCGATGACCGGCTCGGCGTTGGTGGGCGCCGCGCTGGCGGGCGTGTCGTTATCGTCGCCAGGCATGGAGAGCACCACCTCGCGGCCCACCATGAGCCGGGCGAGTTCGCGCTTGGAGTGAATTCTGGCCGGGTCCAGGTTGCGCGCGACCATGCGGCCCTTGCGCAGCACGGAAATTTCGTCGGCCAGGGCGAGGACTTCCTCGAGCTTGTGGGTGATGAAGATGATGGCGCGGCCTTCCTCCCGGAGTTTGGAGAGGACTTCGAACAGGGTCTCGATTTCCGGCGGTGTGAGGATGGCCGTAGGCTCGTCCAGGATGAGCAGGTTGGCGTCCCGAGCCAGGACCTTGAGGATCTCCAAGCGCTGGCGCTCACCCATGGAGAGCTCGGCGATGCGCGCTTTGGGACGGATGGCCAGCTTGAACCGCTCGGCCAGCTCCAGGGCGCGGGCCAGGTATGGCTCCCTCTTTTCCGAAGCCGGCGCGGTGAGCAGGATATTCTCCGCCGCGGTGAGCCCCCGCACCAGCATGAACCGCTGGTAGACCATGCCCACGCCGGCGGCCAGGGCCTGGGCCGGGGTGGAGAAGACGACCGGTTCGCCGCGGAGGCGCAGCTCGCCTTCGTCCGGCCGCAGCCGGCCGGCGATCATGGACATGAGGGTGGACTTGCCGGCTCCGTTCTCGCCGAGCAGGGCGTGGATGCGGCCCTGGTGCACGTCCAGGTCGATGGCCTTATTGGCGATCACCTCGCCGAAGCGCTTGGTGAGTCCGCGGCAGGTGAACAGGGGTGACGCTTCTGTCATGGCGGGATCAGGCTTTGGGAACGATCTCGGGCTCGGGCAGCGTGGCCAGACTCTCCACTGGCGCGGGCAGGCTCAGCTGCGGCTCGCCCTCCGTGGCCACGCAGAAAAAGCCGAGCAATGGCGGAGCGGACTCGCCGATCTCCTCGAAACACGCCTCCACGAGATCCACGGCGCCGAACATGGTGCCGCCGGAGCTGATGACGTCGTCCACGATGAAGACGCCCCTGTCGGCCTTGCGCAGGATGTTGATGTCGCGCTCGTACAGGGCCAGGAACTTGTCGCCGCTGGTGATGGAGTCCACGCCGATCTGGATGATGGGCCGCCGTCCCGGCTCCATGTGCGGCTTGATGCGGTTGTAGGCGATGGCGGTCTCGTCCATGCCGAGTTCCATGGCGGCCACCTGGGCGAGCTGCAGAGCCTTTTCCACCACGCAAAGCATGGCCACGCCGGTGGTGTCCGGGACGTGCTTGCGCACAAGCCGGGCGAGAAGAACTCCGAGATCGTGGTTCAGGCGGGTCTGCCCCACGAGGTTGAGCGAGGCGATCTTGATGTGGTCGCCGTTCTCGCGCGGGAGCAGCACGTAGGGGATCTCGACCTCGTACGAGAGTCCCGGGACCTGGAAGCGGTGCTTCTCGCCGGATTCACGGCTCGCGAAGATGTCCATGGAGCGCTCCTGAAGCGAAGCGGCCGCGATAGAACTCACCGCGGCCGCCGTGGATGGTGTTCTGGCTACTCCGGTATGGAGCCGGACACGCCCTGCACGAGCCAGCGCTGGGTGAGCAGGTCGCCGTCCGTGGCCTGCTGGCCTTCCTCGATCATCAGGGTGCCGTTCTGGGCGTAGATGGGTCCGGAGAAGATGGCTTCCTCGCCGGCCTCGAACTTGGCCTTCACGGCCAGGACCTTGTCCCGCACGTCCGCGGGCACGTCGCCGTGGAAATCGGAAAGGCCGATGACGCCGTCGGCGAAGCCGCCCCAGTATTCCTCCATCTCCCACGTGCCGTTCATGACTTCCTTGACCTTGTTCACGTAGATGGGGCCCCAGATCCAGGCCGTGGAGACCAGGGTGCAGTCGGCGCCGTATTCGGCGGCGTCCACGCCGTAGCCGATGGCCGGGGTACCGGCGGCGCATGCGGCCTTGGCGGAATCCGGCGTGTCCGCCATCTGGCGGACGAGGTCATGGCCGCGGGCTGCCAGGGTCTCGGCCAGGGTGGTTTCGTTGATGGGGTCGCGCCAAGCCTTGAGCCAGGTCACGGTGTTCACCTTTTCGGAGTCGAACTGCACGCCCGCCTCGGTGAGTCCGCGCTTGAGGCCCAGGGTAAAGGAGTTGATGCCGCGGATGGGCTCGGGGATGGGCTGTGTGGCCACGGTGCCCACGTTCTTGAAGCCCATGAGGCCGGCCATGTATCCGGCGAGGTATTCGGCCTGGTACATGCGGGCGAAATAGGTGCCCATGTTGGGGGCGGTCTTGTAGCCGGAGCAGTGCTCGAACATGGTGTCCGGGAAGTCCTTGGCGACCTTCAGGGCCGGGTCCATGTGGCCGAAGGTGGTGGCGAAGATGATGTCGAAATCCTGCTCGGCATAGTCGCGCAGGACGCGCTCGGCGTCGGCCGGATTCACCACGTTCTCGGTGTAGGCGATCTCCACGTCATCGCCGAGCTGCTCCTTCAGATGCTCGATGCCCTTGTAATGGGCGGTGGTCCAGCCCT
>JBMCLC010000022.1:0-9871 GCA_048614715.1 Oceanidesulfovibrio sp. | reverse complement strand
TTGCGCCGTTTTCCACGGCCGCGCCGCTGGACATGTAGCCTCGGATGATCAGGCCGCCGAGACTGTGTCCCACCAGAAAAACCGGGCGTCCGCCGTGCTTCTCGCGCGTTGCGTCCACCATACGGTCCAGCTTTTCCATGAGCGCGAAATAGTCCGGCCCGAACGAACTGTACGAATAGGCGTACACGTGGCGCAGCCCCTGGCGCCTGAGGGCCCAGCGGAAGCACAGCCAGTTGGAGGCGTTGCCGTACAGGCCGTGCACCAGCAGCACGGGTGTTTCGCCGTCGTCGTAGGACGCTTTGCCCCGCGCAGGCGACCAGCACCATGTGGTTAAAGGCGTGGTGAGGATTTGCAGGTAAATGCCGATCTCGCTGAGGAAGCCGAATCCGAGAATGCGGCGGATGATGTCCGTATTGCTGTATCCGAGCTCGGCCAGTTGTTCCATGTGGCTGGTGTTGCGCGATTCGTAGAGAAAAAAGAGCAGGGTTGTGGATGCAACCCAGAGCGCGGCAGCGCAGGCGAGGCCGAGGATGACGAGCAGGAGTGTCATGATGGTCGTTCTCCGGTAAGCGGCTGTGACAGTACCTGAGTGTCCGCCACACGCAAGTCCGTGTCAATGTCTCTGCCAATGTATTTCTCTTGACCGGAGAGTCGCGATTGGTAATGTAGGATACCATCACTGCTTACAAAAACTTTGAGAGACTTTTCACAAGAACGAACCAATGGAGGATTACATGGACGCCCTGGAGGCCATACTGACCCGGCGCAGCATCCGAGCCTACACCGAGGATCCCATTACCGACGAGCAAGTGGAGACGCTCTTGCGCGCCGCGATGGCCGCCCCATCCGCCGGCGACGCTCAGACCTGGGCCTTCGTGGTCGTTCGGGACCGCGAGCTTCTGGACGCCGTGCCGGCAATGCACCCGTACGCCAAAATGACGCCCCAGGCTCCGCTGGCCATCCTCGTGTGCGGCGATGTTTCTGCCGAAAAGTATGCCGGTTTCTGGGTCCAGGATTGCAGCGCCGCGGTGGAGAATCTGCTGCTGGCCGCGCACGCCATGGGGCTTGGCGCGGTCTGGACCGGCATCTACCCGGATGCCGGCCGTGTGGAAGGATTCCGTCGGCTGTTCTCCCTGCCGGAGCACATCGTGCCCCTGGCACTTGTTCCCGTGGGGTACCCCAAGGAGCACAAGGAGCTGATTGACCGCTACAATCCGTCCAAGGTCAAGCGCGAGCGGTGGAGTTGACCATGACTGAAGAAAGCGGCGTGGAGCCTCAGATAGCGTGGGATGATTTTCTGCGCGTTGATATCCGCGCCGGACGCATACTACACGCGGAGCCGCTGCCCAAGGCCCGCAAGCCGGCTTACAAGCTGACCCTCGACTTCGGACCGCTGGGAGAAAAGCGCTCGAGCGCCCAAATCACCAACCTCTACAAGCCGGAAGAGCTCATTGGTCGCACGGCGCTGGCCGTGGTGAATTTTCCGCCCAAACGCATAGCCGGATTCGTATCCGAAGTGCTGGTGCTCGGGCTGGACTCAGTCGAGGAAGAGGGGGTATCGGGCGTCACCCTCATTGGCCCGGACCACGATGTGGAGCCGGGGACGCGTCTGTACTGATCGATTTATTTTTTGCGCGATTTTATTTGAAGGCTGGAGCGGGGCTCCAGGAATTCGGACCCGCAAATCCGGAAGCATTCCGAGGCGCTCTCTAAATATTTCCGCGCCGAGGGTCGATATGTAGATTACATTGCTTCATGTTGAAGTGGACCCTAAAAAGCCGGAATCCGATGGACGTCAAGAAAACCGTACCTCAGCTCGGGATTGCGGAACGTACCGAGACGACGTGCTCACAATCCGAGCGGCGCGGCAAGAACGGCGCGCCGGCGGATTTCGCCGCTGAGTTGGCCCGTTGCCAGGAAGGCGATAAAAACAGCAGGACCAGGGCTGTGTACGAGCATGAGCGCGAAGCGAGGGTCCAGGCGCTCAAGAAAATAGTCGCCGAGGGCATGTACCGCGCGGATCTGCACGAGGTCGCACGGAACCTGCTCTTCAATGACAACAGCGAGCCGCTTCTCTAGCGCATTTTTATCCTGAAACACGATTCCCGCATGAACAATCCTTTTTGATTTCAGGTAGATACATATGTGTATCGCACCTGCTCAAGCGTGCAATGCCCCTCAACGCGCCGGCCGTTTGCCGGCGTTTTTTTTGTGGTTCTATCCCTGTTCCAGGCTCTTGAGACGGCCGTAGCGCGACATGATGAGCGCAACATAGCGCCGGGTCTCGCTGTAGGGCGGCACGCCGCCATACTTGCGCACGGCCTCGGGGCCGGCGTTGTAGGCGGCCAGGGCCAGGGGCACGCTCTTGAACGCATCGAGCATCCAGCGGAGGTAGCGCGCTCCGGCCGAGATGTTCTGCGCCGGATCGAAGGGCTTGAAGAGGCCGAGCTCCCTCTGGGTGGCAGGCATGATCTGCATGAGCCCTTGCGCGCCCTTGGGCGAAACGGCGGCGGACTCGAAGCCGGATTCCAGCTCGGCCACGCAGTACACGAGCAGAGGATCGAGCGACTGGCTGGACGCGGCGTTCTGGATGAGTTTCATGTACGCGCCGCGCGCCGATGGATGGGGAAAGGGTCGTGCGGCCCAGCGCTGCGGAGTGAGTGAGGAGGGTATGCCCTTGGCGTGGGAGACGTCAGGCAGGTTCGTGAATCCGGAGAGGGGACCTTCAGGCGCCTCGATGGCTTTGCTCTCGCGCAACGATTCCACCAGCTTCTCGTAGCGAGCAGCATCGCCCTCGGCGTTGCCGGAATCGCGATTCAGATCCTTCAGCGGCTTGTATTTATCGTTCTTCTTGATCCGGCTCAGGTGCAGCATGCCCAGCGGGTCCTCGTATCCGTACCATTCCGCCCGCACCGGAAAGGCGACGAGCAGCATGGCGATTAGCATGACTACGACACACGGTATGGCGGGAAAGGCGCGTCCTGCTGTCATGGGGCTGCGTTCCAATTGGGCGGAGTGTTTCCTGTTCGCAATAACGGACTATAAAGCGAGGTTCACCCAGGTCAAGTGCCCGGGGGGACACGGTTCCTGGACTTCCATCGAAAAAAGGTTCCGACGTTGTTGAACTCCCACGTGGTTCTGCATACAAAAGAGCGGAAAGCACTCGGCCGGTGAGAAGTCCATGGCGCCGGCAGTTCCTCTCTCCATATCCCGCGACACGCAGGAGGCTCCATGAGCGATGACAACGGAAGGCGGATCAAAGACAAGGGCAAGAACTTCCTGATTATCGTGCTCCTGCTGGTGTGCGCGGTGCAGGCCGTGCTTCTGTTCTCGCAGTCGCGCTCCGACTTCATGGAAAAAGGGCCGGCGGCGTACCAGGACAATCAGACCACCGAAGCCGCGAATCCGGCTGCCGAGCCTGAGAATGCGACCGCCGTGTCCAAGCCCGAACCCCGCGCCACGGCAACGGCGGAAAACGCAGCAGGCCAGGGCGCGCCTTCCACCGAGAGCGTATCGGTTGTCGAGACCGTGATGGACCGTTCACGGGGCGCATTCGTGCTTGTGGCATTCGACACGCCGGTGGCGGATGAATCCGCGTTGGGCCAGCCGCCGGCCGATCCGCCGGGGAGCTTCAGCCCCTCCATCAAAGGCGAATGGGTCTGGGCCAGTCCGTTCATGCTGCGGTTCAATGCCGCGGAGCCATTCGAACGGACAGCGCCGTACACCCTCGCTCTGCGGCCCGACAACATTACGGGCGGGACCGTGGCATTTGCCGGGCCTACCGAGTTTACCCTGAAGATGGAGGATTTCGAGGCCCAGGAGGTCTCCCTGAAAACAACTCCCGCGCCTGGCGATCCCGGTGCTGTGCAGATTCGCGGTTCCGTGAATTTCTCGCTGGACGTGAACCCCGAGGAATTTCTCAAGCACGCGCGTCTTGAGGATCCGGCGGCGGAGAACGGCACGGTGCCCTTGCTCATGGAGCGCCACTACCAAAGCCGCGACGTCTACTTCGTATCCGATCCGGAAGCGCCCATAGCCAAGACAACGACGCCCCGCGAGCTGACGTTGGTCATAGAGAGCTCCCTGCCGGCCGCGCAAACCGATTACACCCTGGGCGAATCCGTGCGCGAGACCATGACCGTGGTGCTCGACCCGAACCTGTCCATCACGCAGTCGTATGCGCGCTCCTCCCCCGAGGGCGGCTCTATCGTGCTCGAGCTGTCGTCTGCCGTGGATTCCGAAACAGCCTCGCAATACATGGCCGTGGAACCCCAGACCGACTATGCCCTGAACGCGGACGGCAACGACCTCGTGCTCAGCGGAGATTTCCAGGCCGGGAGCCAGTATTCGGTTCGTCTGAACAAGGGGCTGCCCGCCGTGGACGGGTCCAAGCTCCCGGAAGGGGAAACGCGCACCCTGCGCGTGCCGGATCTGGAACCTTCCGTATCCTTCGAGGATACCGGCGTGTTCCTGGCGGCAAGCGGATTGCGGAATCTCGCCTTCACCAGCGTGAACACGGCCTCGGCCGATCTTCAGGTGGATCGCATCTACCGCAACAACGTCTTCTACCTGCTCAGCGACTATTCCACGGGCATCCTGCTCGAAAGCGAGTACTATTCCGGCGAGCTGTCCAGATATCTGGGCGACCGCGTGCTGGAAAAAACACTGGAGCTGGACGCGCCGCAGAACGAGCCCCAGCGTTTCGTGCTCGATACGGATGAGTATTTCCCGAACGAGCCCGGCCTGTATCGCGTGCTGCTCACACTGCCCGGGCAGTGGCGCGCCTCCCAGCGGTTCGTCCTCGTCACCGATCTGGGCATGGTGGCCAAGCGCGGCGTGGACGACCTTATGGTCTGGGTCGCCTCCTACAAGGATCTTTCGGTCAAGCCCGGAGTCTCGGTCACGCTGCTTTCGTACCAGAACCAGGCCCTGGCCGAGGGCTCCACCGACGAGAACGGCGTGGTCCACTTCACGGGTCTGGGCCAGGCTTTTGAGGACAACACGCCGTTCCTTGTTCTGGCCGAGCAGGGCGAGGACATGAGTTTCCTCGTGTTCAACGAGTTCGGCATCGACACCACGGGCCACAGCGTGGGCGGCGTGGCGCCCACCACGGCCGGCTACATGGGCTACGTGTACGGCGAGCGTAATATCTACCGGCCGGGCGAAACCGTGGAAGGCGTGGCCATACTGCGCCAGGCGGATCTCGCCACGCCGCCGGAGATGCCGCTCACGCTCAAGTGGATCGATCCGCGTGGCCGTGAGCTTGCCAACTTCTCCCTGGATATGAACGAGGAGGGCATGGCTTCGTATGATTTCGATGTGCCGGCTTACGCACTCACCGGCGGCCACTCCCTGCAGCTGATAGTGGCCGAGGAGGTGGTTGCCACCTATGACTTCCAGGTGGAGGAGTTCCTGCCGGACCGCATCAAGGTGGACATCGTATCCGAAGAGGGCGCTCCCTCGCCCGGCGAGGAGTATGGCTATAAGGTGGAGTCCCGCTATTTCTTCGGACCTCCGGCCTCGGGCCTGCCCGTGGAAACGCAGGTGCGGCTTCTGCCAGCCCTCTTCGCGCCGGATGGATTCGACGGCTACATGTTCGGCAATCCGGAAAACAGCTTCGAGGACAGGGAGCTGACCACGACTGACGGCATCCTGGACGACAACGGCACGGCCGAGTTCTCCTTCACCCTGCCGGAAGGGCTCAAACCCCCGGCCGCGCTGGCCGCACAGATCGTAGCCCGAGTCAGTGAGCGCGGCGGCCGCGGCGTCGCCTCCATGCACCAGGTCACAGCGCATGCCTACCCGCGCTACCCTGGCCTCAAGCGCCTTTCCCGATACGGTTTCGATCCCGGACAGGCCGTGACCATCGAATACGTGGTCGTTGCTCCTGACGGCGACAAGACGCCGGGCAAGGACCTGACAGCCGAGTTGTATCTGGACCGCTGGCAGTCCGTGCTCCGGCGTACGCCATCCGGCAGCTTCGCGTACCAGTCCGTGCGCGACTCCCAGCTCATGAGCACGAAGCGGATAGGGGATGCGGCCGAGGGATCGTTCACGATGACTCCGCCGCGCGCCGGCAGCTACCGCGTTGTGCTCCGCGATGGTTCCGGCGCGGCCTCGCAGTTGGAGATATACGCCGGCGGGTGGGGCTATTCGCCATGGGCCGTGGAGAATCCGGCCAACATCGAGCTCGTGCCGGACAAAAAGGAGTACGCACCGGGCGACACGGCTTCGGTCCAGGTCCGGGCGCCGTTCTCCGGCAAGCTCCTGGTTACCGTGGAGGGCCGCCGGGTCCACCATGTGGCGTCCTACCCCATGGACGCCAACACCGCCCAGGTCTCCTTCCCCATCAAGGAGGAATACGGACCAAATGTCTATGTGACAGCCGTGCTCGTGCGTCCTGCCGAGGCCACGAGCCCGGGCAAGGCCAGCCGCGCCTTCGGCGCCGCTCCCATTTTCGTGAGCCGTGAGGTGAACAACGCAAAGCTCACCATATCCGCGCCAAAGGAGGTGCGTCCCGAGACCGCAATGGACGTGACCGTGCAAGCCGAGCCCGGCGCCATGGTCACCCTCTCCGCCGTGGATGAGGGCATCCTCCAGCTCATCGACCAGGAGTCGCCTGATCCGTTTCCGGTGTTCTACGCCAAACGCCAGCTCGAGGTGGATTCCTTCGACACCTTCGCCGTGCTGCTGCCCGAGGTGGAGGGGCGTTCTCCGGCCGGTGGCGGCGAGGGCGCAAAGCTCTCCAAATACGTGCGCGCCGAGTCCCTGCGCCGCGTGAAACCGGTGGCCTACTGGTTCGGTCCTGTTCAGGCCGGCGAGGACGGCAGCGCCACCTTCAGCATTGATCTGCCCGAATTCCAGGGCGCGCTCAGGCTCATGGCCGTCTCCGTCATGGGCAAACGCTTCGGCGCGGAGGATGCGCAGACCCGGGTGAAGAGCCCCGTGGTGCTCACGCCCACCTTGCCCCGCTTCATGGCCATCGGCGACGAGGCCAAGGTGCCCGTAGCGGTTCGCAATGACACCTCGGGAGACGGCGTGTTTGCTGTATCCTTTAATGTTTCTGGACCAGGCGAGGTCGTTGAATCGGAGACCGTCATCGATGTCCCGAAGGGGCAGGAAAAGCTTGCCGTGTTCACCCTGCGTGCAACAGGAGAAGGCATTGTTCAGGCCTCTTTCACGGCGTCCGGCAACAATGAGGCAAGCGACGTCCATGGGGAGCTGCCCGTCCGGCCGGCGCTGCCGCCCAAAACCATCGTGGAGTCCGGCGTGCTGCAGGAAGCCCGTCTCGAATTGCCCGCGCCGGAGGAGAAGTCCTTCCGGGAGCAGGGGCTGAGCCGCGAGGTATACCTCGGCGCATCACCCCTCGTGCGATTCACCCGGTCGCTCAAGTACGTGCTCGGCTACCCATACGGATGCATTGAGCAGACCACCTCGCGCGTTTTCCCGCTCCTCTACATGGGGGAGCTCGCCGAGCAGCTGGACCCGGACCTCGACACGCGCGGTGTTCCCTATATGGTCCAGGCCGGCATCCAGCGACTGCAGACCATGCAGGTGGATGACGGCGGGTTCGCCATGTGGCCTGGCGGCCGCGAATCCTATCCGTTCGGCTCCCTGTACGTCGCGCACTTCCTGGTGGAAGCCGTTGAGGCCGGATACGGCAGCGCCCAATACGGACTCGACCGGGCTCTGGATTATGTGGCGAACCAAGTTCGCGAATACATGGATAACGGAAGCGACAACCTCCGGGAGCTCAGCTACGGCCTGTATGTGCTGGCTCTGGCCGGCCGTCCGGACAAGGGATCCATGGACCATGTCCGGTCGCGATACGGCGAAAAACTGGGGAACCTCGCCGGCTCGCTGCTCGGCGCGGCGTATTCGCTGACCGGCGATGCGAACGCCTTGGAAAAACTCATGGAAGGTCGTTGGAGGTCGACGGACACAAGGACGAACCGCGAGACAGGCGGTTTCCTGAACTCGATGATTCGCGACAAGGCGCTCCGCCTGGCTGTGCTCCAGCGCCAACTCCCGGGTGACAGACGGATCACCGAACTTGTGCAGGACCTCGTGCGCATGCTGGAGGCCAGACTTCAGCTGAACACCCAGGAATCGTCATGGGTCCTGGTCTCCATGGGCCGGTTTTACAAGACCATCGCGGAAAATGCGCCATTCTCCGGCGCGCTGCTGGCGGATGGGGTGGAGGTCATTCGTTTCACCAGCGACCACCCGCTGGCACTGGCCGGTGTGGAAGCAATCAACGGCCCGAAGAAGCTGGAAATTGTCATGGACAATGGCTACAAGCCTGGCTCGCTGTACTACACCGTAACCACAATCGGCATTCCCACGGAGTCGGCGTATACCCCATACGCGAATGGTCTGCAGGTAGAGCGGACCTTCCTGGACAGACAGGGCGAAGCCATCGAGCCGACCGATGTGCAACAAGGCGACCTGGTTGTTCTCAAGCTGGGTATCGCCAGTGAATCCGGACCAGTATCCAACGTGGCCGTAGTGAATATGCTGCCCGCTGGCCTGGAGGTGGAAAACCCGCGGTTGACTTCCACCGAAAGACTGCCGTGGCTGGATACTCAACCGGACGTAGCCGAGCACCATGATCTGCGCGACGATCGGGTCATCTTTTTCCTCGACCTGGAAGACGGCACGAAGCGGACCATGTACGCACTGCTCCGAGCCGTCACAGCCGGGGACTACAAGCTGCCGCCTGTTCTGGCCGAGGCCATGTACGATCCGCAATTGGCAGCAAGCACAGAGCTGGGCACCATGACAGTGACATCAGACATTCCAACCCCTGAGGATTCCACGAAACACACTGAAAATGCTGCCGATGGCTCAAAAATGGAAAAGAACGGCGCTAAACAGGAGTAACCGGACTATGTAATCAATGCGTAATACATATCGATTACTTTTCTTTGCTTGTAGCGCGCTTTGTTGCACATCTTTTGCGGCCTTTCTGGTTCTCAATGCTCTTTTTCCTTTTCCGGAAAAAGCATTGCACGAGGAACCAGCAATTATGGTGCGAGCTTCGGATGGCACGCCGTTGCGGATTTTTCTTCCGCAACACGGCCGTCGCCGGTTTCTCCTGGAGCTCGAAGATATCTCGCCTGTTTTCCAACGTGTGCTCCTGGCGTCGGAGGACCGGTTTTTTCATTATCATCCTGGCGTCAATCCTTTTTCCATTCTTCGGGCTACGTATCAAAACTTCCAGGAAGGGGACGTGGTCTCCGGCGGATCAACGATCACCATGCAGCTTGCTCGTCTGGCGGAGCCGAAAGCGCGTTCGCTTAAGGCAAAAGCCATCGAGGCTTTCCGTGCTTTCCAGCTTGAGTTTACCTTGTCCAAGGATGAAATATTCAAGTTATACATGAACAATATCCCGTATGGCGGCAACGTCGTCGGGGTGGGCGCGGCTGCTTATTCTTATTTCGGCAAATCGGCCGGCGCTCTTTCGCTCGGGGAAGCCACGCTGCTCGCTGTTCTCCCTCGGGCTCCGCGTGGGTACGATCCCATTGCGCATCCTCAGGCCGCGCGGAACGCCCGTGATCGTTTGCTCGACGCCCTGGCGCAGCGTGGCGTTTTTCCGCCGGAGGAGGTGGTCATGGCCAAGAAGCAACCGCTTCCGGCTGCGCTCACGGCGTCGCCCATGCTCGCTCCGCATGGCGCGCGCATGGCGTATGAACAATTAAAGGAAGCAGAATTGACGAGGCTTCCCAAGCTACATGCCAAGAGAACATGGGAACTGAAAACCACTATCGACATGGCGGCCCAACGCCAGTCTCTTGCCACGGTGCGCCGCCGTCTGCCGGGGCTCAGGCTCGCTGGGTTGGAGAACGCCGCCGTGGTCGTTCTGGATCGG
>JBMCLC010000021.1:0-9909 GCA_048614715.1 Oceanidesulfovibrio sp. | reverse complement strand
ACAAGAAAGGTAGTTTTGAAGAACCAGCAAATGGAGGACTGACAATGAGACGAGCCGTTGTACGCAAAGGAACCGACGACGATACCAAGTTCTTCTTGAACCATGTGATGCAGAAAACCGGACTGAACGAATTTGACGCGGAAATGGCCGTGGACGTGATGATCGCCGCCATTCCGCGGGCCCTGAAGAACGGCGACTCGATGAAGTTTTCCGAGATCGGTACGTTCTCCGTGGAGTACAAGCCGCATCAGGAATCGCCCGGCTCCAAGCATTACCGCATCGTGAAGTTCGAGCCAACCGGCGAAATGAAGGACATCGCCGGCCAGTGCCGCCTCAACGCTTAAGAATAGGACGAAGAAATCGAAGGAGTCATACAGATGCCTGACACACAGACACTCAAAAACGCCCTGAAGGACAGCCTGCCCGACGCCATTAGCGACGACGCCAAGGCGGACGAGGTGGTTTCGGCCTTTTACGACGCCCTGAAGGAAGCCGTGAAGAAGTGCGACTTGGTGACCCTGCACGGCGTGGGCGAGTTCCGCGTGGACCCGAAAGGGGAGCGCCGCGAACTCATCTTCACTCCGGATCGCGTGCTCCTCGACACCATGAACGAAGGTTCTGTCGGGGTCGGCGCGGAAAGCAACGTATAGCGTTTTCACTTTCGAACGCCGGACCGGTCCCGCGGGCTTTGCCGGGGGCCGGTCCTCATGCGTTCCCCGCTCCAACAAAAGGCGCGCGGCGGATGCGCCGGAATGTATCCATTTCGACAACCCACCAAAATCAGAACAGTGAGGCGATGCTATGGCGACCCGCATTGGACTCAATGGTTTCGGCCGCATCGGCCGTTGCCTGGCCCGCATTCTGGAGAACAAGGACACCCTTGAGCTCGTGGCCTACAACGCGCGTTCTCCGGTGGACGAGTACGCGCGGCTGTTGAAATACGACTCCGTGCACGGCCGGTTCGGCGGTGCTGTTGAGCACGACAGCGAGAACCTCATTGTCAACGGCCGCAAGATCCGCGCCTACCATTGGCCCAAACCGGCAGAGACCAGGTGGTCCGACGCCGGCGTCGACATCGTGGTGGAGGCCACGGGCAAGTTCAAGGACCGCGAGTCCTGCGAGCATCACCTGGCTAATGGCGCCAGGAAGGTGATGGTCACGGCGCCTTCCAAGCAGGAAGACCTCATGATGGTCTACGGCGTGAACCACGAGGCCTACGATCCGGCCGCGCACCACATTCTCTCGGCCGCGTCCTGCACCACCAACGCACTGGCCCCCATGGCCAAGCTCATGCACGAGAACTTCGGCATCCAGTACGGGCTGATGACCACCATCCACTCCTACACCACGAGCCAGGCCATCCTGGACGGCCCAGCGGGCAAGGACCCGCGCCGCGGCCGCGCAGCCGCGATTTCGCAGATTCCCACCTCCACGGGCGCTGCCCAGGCCGTAACCGAGGTGCTGCCGGAACTGGAGGGTCGTCTGGACGGCATGGCCGTGCGCGTGCCCACGCCGGACGCTTCCCTGGTGGACGCCGTGTTCCACCTGGACAAGGAGACCGACGCCTCGGCCATCAACGAGATGTTCAAGAAGAACGTGAGCCCGTCGCTGGGCTATACCGACGACTTCCTCGTTTCCGTGGACTTCATCGGCGACGATCACGGCTGCGTGATCGACGGCCAGAGCACCAAGGTCATCCAGGGACGGCTCGCCAAGGTGCTCTCCTGGTACGACAACGAGTGGGGTTTCTGCTCGCAGCTCGTGCGTTGCCTGGAACACGTTTCAAAGAGCTTGTGAGGCGCTCGATGGCGGATATCGATCACGTTCTCTGGTTCGAGGAATTGGGCAACGACGATGTAGCGCGAGTGGGCGGCAAGAACGCCTCCCTCGGCGAGATGATCAGCTCCCTGGGCGAGCACGGCATCAGCGTTCCCGGAGGTTTCGCCACCACGGCCGCGGCCTACCGCGAGTTCATCGAGGTCAACGGCCTGAAGGAAAAGATCCGCGAGAGGCTGGACGCGTTCCACGCCGGCGACGCAAGCCTGCACGAGACCGGTGTGTCCATCCGCCGGCTGTTCGGCCAGGCCAGGCTGCCGGAAGGATTGTCCGGCGCTATCCGCCAGGCCTACGCCACGCTCTCCGAGCGTACGGGCAAGGAGAATACGGACGTGGCCGTGCGCTCCAGCGCCACGGCCGAGGACCTGCCCGAGGCGAGCTTCGCCGGCCAGCAGGAAAGCTTCCTCAACGTGAGCGGGGAGGACGAGCTTTTGAGCGCCACCAAGGGTTGCTTCGCCTCGCTCTTCACGGACCGGGCCATCAGCTACCGCGAGGAGCGCGGGTTCGACCACCTGGACATCGCCCTGTCCGTGGGCGTCCAGGAAATGGTTCGGGCGGACACCGGCTCGGCCGGCGTCATGTTCTCCATCGACACGGAGACCGGCTTTCCCCGCGCCGTGCTCATCAACGGCGCCTGGGGCCTGGGCGAGAATGTGGTCCAGGGCGCGGTGAACCCGGACGAGTTCCGGGTCTTCAAACCGCTGCTCCGGGATGCGTCGCTCATGCCCATTGTGGAGAAGACCCTGGGCGCCAAGGAAAAGAAGATGGTCTACGCCACTGGCGGCTCCAAGACGACCAAGAACGTGAACACGCCCAAGGACGAGCGCCGGCGTTTCGTGCTGGACGACCGCGAGATCCTGACCCTGGCGCGCTGGGCCGTGGCCATAGAGGACCACTACGGCATGCCCATGGACATGGAATGGGCCAAGGACGGGCAGACGGGCGAGCTCAAGATCGTGCAGGCCCGGCCCGAGACCGTGCAGTCACAGCGCCAGAAAGGCACGCTCAAATCGTACAGCCTGGAGCAGAAGGGCGAGGTGCTGGCCGAGGGACTCAGCGTGGGCGACGCCGTGGCCACCGGCACGGCGCTCCTGCTCAAGTCGCCGGACGATATCGACAAGTTCGAGGACGGCGCGGTGCTCGTAACCGAGATGACCGACCCGGACTGGGCTCCTATCATGAAGAAGGCCTCGGCCATCGTCACCGAGCACGGCGGCCGCACCAGCCACGCTGCCATCGTCAGCCGCGAGCTGGGCATACCGGCAGTGGTCGGCGCAGAAGGGGCCATGGACAAGATTCCTCAGGGCAGCATGGTCACCGTGTCCTGCGCCGAAGGCGACAAGGGCTACGTCTACGACAAGAGCCTCGACTTCACGGTGGAGGAGTTGGACCTCTCGGACATCCCGGAAACCGAGACCCGGGTGATGATGAACATAGCCAGCCCGGCCGCGGCATACCGCTGGTGGCGGCTTCCGGCAAAGGGCATTGGCCTGGCGCGCATGGAGTTCGTCATCAACGACGTCATCAAGGCCCATCCCATGGCGCTCATAGATATCGACGGCGTGGAGGATAACGAGGCCAAGAAAGAGCTGCGCGAGTTGAGCAAGGACTACGACGACCCGGCCGAATACTTCGTCAACCAGCTAGCCCTGGGCCTGGCCAAGATCGCATCGTCCCAGTACCCGGAGCCGGTCATCGTGCGCATGAGCGACTTCAAGACCAACGAGTACGCCCAGCTCATAGGCGGCGCGCAGTTCGAACCGCAAGAAGCCAACCCCATGATCGGCTTCCGCGGCGCCTCGCGCTACTATTCGCCAAAATACGCAGCCGGGTTCGCCCTGGAATGTCTGGCCGTGAAGCGCGTACGCGAGCGCATTGGCCTGACCAACGTGGCGGTGATGATTCCCTTCTGCCGCACCGTGGAGGAGGCCGACCGCGTGCTTACGGAGCTGTCCAAGAACGGCCTGGTGCGCGGCAAGGAAGGGCTCGAAGTGCTGGTGATGGCCGAGGTGCCCTCGAACATCATCCTGGCCGAGGATTTCGCCGAGCGGTTCGACGGCTTCTCCATCGGCTCCAACGACCTCACCCAGCTCGTGCTGGGCGTGGACCGCGATTCCGGCGAGCTCTCGGAGGTGTTCGACGAGCGCAACGAGGCGGTCATGCGGATGATCGCGCATCTCATAGAAACGGCCCACGCCAAGGGGGTGAAGGTCGGCATTTGCGGCCAGGCGCCGAGCGACTACCCGGACTTCGCCGCCTTCCTGGTGGAGCAGGGCATCGACTCCATATCGCTCAATCCGGACTCCGTGCTCATGACCCAGCGGCGCATCGCCGCAGCCGAGGCCAAGCGCCGAGGCGGCTAACCGTTATCCATTCCCAAGAGCAACTCGCTATGACCCCACACAAGAGATCTCGAGTCGCCATCATCGGCGCCGGCAATGTAGGCGCGGCCCTCGCCTTCGCCATGGTCATGAAGGCCGAGGTGCGCGAACTCGCCATCATCGACAGGGACAAGGAAAAGGCCGAAGGCGAGGCCATGGACCTGGGCCACGCCATGGCGCTTTCCTATCCCATGCAGATAGAGGCCGGCGACAGCTACGAGCTGTGCGCAGGCGCGCACGTGGTGGTCGTCACGGCCGGGGCGGCGCAGAAACCCGGCGAGACCAGGCTGGACCTCAACAAGAAGAACGCCGCCATCGTCAAGGACATCGTGCACAGGATACTGGAGCACAATCCGAACCCGATCCTCATCATGGTCACCAATCCGGTGGACGTGATGACGTACGTGGCGCTCAAGGAATCCGGCCTGGACCACAAACGGGTCATCAGCTCGGGCACGGTGCTGGACAGCGCGCGCTTCCGCTATCTCATGGCGGAGCAGTGCTGCCTGGACCCGCGCAACCTCCATTGCCACATCATAGGCGAGCATGGGGACAGCGAACTCGCTGTCTGGAGCCGGGTGAACGTCGCCGGGGTCTCTCTGGAAGACTTCTGCACCACCTGCCACCGCAAGTGCGAGAACGTGGACCGCCGAAAAATAGAGACCATGGTGCGCGAATCGGCGTACGAGATCATCGACCGCAAAGGCTCCACGGCCTACGGCATCGGCCTCGCACTCATCCGCATCATCCGCGCCATCCTGCGCGACGAGGAAAGCGTGCTCACGGTTTCCAGCCTTGTGCAGGGCTCCTACGGCATCGAGGACGTCTGCCTGTCCCTGCCGTCCGTGGTGGGCTCCTCGGGCATCGCGGGCGTGCTTGACGCGCAACTCGCCCCGGAAGAGGTGGAGGCTCTCAGGCGCTCCGCCGCCGTGCTGCGCGAGCAGATCGAACTTATCGGCTACTGACCTGGCGCAGATTCGAGGGCTTTGCCCTCGTGCGCACCACCAGGGTGCCATGCTCCGTGGACCCGGCGCCGGGCCATGCGACCATGGCACCCTGGCCGCTGGAGCCATTGTCTTGTATCGTCAATCAATATCCACCACGGCTTTGCCCACTATTTCGCCCTGTTCGAGCAGGGTATGGGCCTGGGCGACGTCCTCCAGGCCAAACGCGCGCGAATCCAAGAGCGGTTTGAGCTTGCCGGCATCCACAAGGGGCGCTGCGGCGTCCAGTATGGCGCGGTAGCGCTCGCGCCCCACGCCCGTGATCATGGGCAGGAGCATGAGCACCACGGAGAGGGTCAGCGCCTTGGCGTGCATGGTGGACAAATCGTGGCTGGAGCGGGTGTTCGTGGAGGCGATGACGCCTTCCAGGCGCGCCGCGTCCATGCAACCGTCCAGAGTCTTGCCGCCCACGGTGTCGATGACGGCGTCGAAGCCCTGGCCGCCGGTCAGCCGTTTCACGTAATCCTCCACGGCTTCCTCGGGATACAAAATCGTCTCGTCCGCGCCCAGTCGGCGTGCGATGTCCGCCTTCTCCGTGGTGGAAACGGTCGTTGCCGTGCGCGCGCCCGAGGCCTTCGCAAGTTGCAGAGCTGTGTGGCCCACGCCGCCGGTTCCACCGTGGATGAGAACGAACTCATCCGGCTGGATGGCGGCGCGCTCGTGCAGGAGCATCCAGGCCGTGATGGTGACCAGGGGCATGGCCGCGGCTTCGCGCATGGACAGGGTTTTGGGCTTCTTGCCCATGAGCCGTGCGTCGGCGGCAACATATTCGGCCAATGTCCCTTGCATATTGGACAATCCGCCCACGCAGCCCCAGACTTCGTCGCCCGTGGCCAGATCGGTCACGCCGGGGCCCACGGCCTCCACCGTGCCGGCCATGTCCATGCCCAGAACGGCCGGCAGTGCGGACGCGAAGGCCGGGGCCATGGTGCGGATCTTGCAGTCCACTGGGTTCACACCCGAAGCCGCTATCCTGACCAGCGCCTCACCCGGGCCGGGTTCTGGCTTGGGCAGCTCGCCGGGTTTGAAGTTGGAGACATCGCCGTAATCGTGCAGCAACATGGCGCGCATGGGTGTCCTCCTGTGGTGACTGCGGTTAGGGGAGCTTGGCTTCGAGTTTCACGCGCGCCTTGTCCAGGCCGCGCCGATGACGGGCCAGTGTTTTCCAGGGATCGTCCTTCTGGCCGAGACGGCGGAATACGGAATGGATGGTCACAGCCCTGGGGATGAGTGACGGGTCCTCCACTTCGTCCCAGTCTAGGGGGGCGGCAACTGGCGCGCCGGGCAGCGGCCGCAGGGAGTAGGGGGCCACGGCGTGCTGGGCGTAGGCGTTGCGGATCACGTCGAGGTAGAGTCGGCCCTTGCGTTTCTCCTTGCGTTGCTGTGTCGTGTAATCGTCCGGCTTTCGCGCAGCCAGAAGCTCCGCGGCGTCATGGGCAAAGGCTCGCACTTCGTCGAAGTCCTCCTCCGGCCTTATGGGAGCGAGCACGTGCAGCCCCTTGGAGCCGGTGAGCTTGACAAAGGGGGCGAGGCCCAGCTCGTCCAGAAGATCGCGGATATCGAGCGCCCCCTGGCGCACCACGTCGAAGGCCTCCACGGTGTCGCCGGGCGGGTCCAGGTCGAACACGAGCCAGTCCGGCTTGCGGATGTCGTCGATACGGGAGAGCCAGGTGTGGAACTCGAGGGTGCCGAGGCTGGCGAGGTAGGCGAGGTCGGCCGCGCCGTTGGCCACGGCGTGGCGTATGGTGGAGCCGTCGCTGCGTTTGGCCGGGACGCGTTCGATCCAGTCCGGGAAGTAGTCCTGCGCCTCCTGCATGTAGAAGCCCTTGGTCTCGATGCCGTCCGGGAAGCGGCGCAGAGTGAGCGGCCTGCTTCCGGCATGTGGCACCATGACCTCGGCGATGTCCTTGTAGTAATGGATGACGTCGCTTTTGGTCACGGCGTCTTCGCCACCGTGGGCCGGGTAGAAGACCTTGTCTTCCTTGTCGAAGGAGACAGAGTGCTTGCCGAACTGGAGCTTGGTCATGGGGATTTTCCTTCGCGGACGACGTCCTTGGGGTCCTTGTCGCGCCGTAGGCCGAGAAAGCGCGGGTGGCGGAGCTTGGCCGGTTCGCCGGGCGGTTCGGTCCATTCCGTAAAGCCCACTTCGCAGACAAGGTTCGGCGTGATCCAGGTTGTTTCCTTGTCGGGCAGCTTCTCGCCCTCGTATGGAGTGAAGGGGGGCGTTTTACGCTGCATGGAGCGCATGGTCCCGTGGAGTCGTTTCAGGGTTTCGTCGTCGTAGCCTGTGCCCACCTTGCCGGCGTAGCGCATGGTATCGGCGCCGCGCTCCTCGTAATAGCCCACGAGCAGGGCGCCGAAACCGATGCGTTCGCCGTGGGGCTCGGTGTAGCCGCCGATGACGAATTCCTGCCGGGCCGTGCACTTGAACTTGAGCCATTTGCGGGAGCGGCTGTGCACGTACGTGGAGTGGCGGTCCTTGGCGATGAGCCCTTCCCAGCCCTTGTCGCAGGCCTCCTTCAGATACTGTTTCCCGTTCTCGTTGCGGTGCGCCATGTAGCGGATGGGGTCGTGGTAATCCATGGCCTGCTTGAGCGCGGACTTGCGCTCTTCCAGTGGCGAGTCCGTCATGTTCCCGCCCTCGTATTCCAGCATGTCGAAGGCGTAGAAATAGACGGCCACGCCAGAGTCACGGGCTTCCTGCGGGTCTTCCACCTGCATGCGCGACTGGAGTTTGGAGAAGCTGGTGACGTCGCCTTCGAAGGCCACGATCTCGCCGTCCACCACGAACGAGCCGCGCTGCCCGCCGAACGCCTCGACGAGTTCCGGATAGGCGTGGTCGATCACGTTGCCGTTGCGGGAATAGAGGGTGACACTGCCGCCGTCCTTGACCACGATGCAGCGCTCGCCGTCGAGCTTGCGTTCAAAAAACCATTCGGGATCGGAGAACGCCTCGTGTACCAGCGTGGCGAGCATGGGCTTGTGGCGCATCACGCCCTCTTGTTTTCGTACTTTTCGACCAGGGCCTTGTAGCGCTCTCCGATGAGGCTTTTCTCCAGCGTCTCGTACTCCTCGAGCATGTTCCGCTTCTCCTCGTCGTCGAAGTACTCCAGCACCGGGAAGAAGAAGTGCTTGTCCTCTTTTTCTATATGGTCGGGATAGAACGCGGCAAGTTTGCGCAGGATTCCGGCCACGGCCTTTGCGTCTCCGTTTCCGCTGAAGGCGGCGGCCGCATCCTCGAGCTCGGCCACGAGCCTGCGGCCGTGTTTGTGGTCCTCGATGAGCTCCTTGCGCATGGCTTCATGCTCGTCGGAGAGGTCCTTGTTTTCCAGCTCGCGGAAGAGCACGTCCTCTTCCTTGCCGTGGTGGAGCATGTCGGCATAGACGCGGATGAATTCGATGGCGTTGAACAGGAAGGGGAGGTCGGGATTCTCGCCGTTTTCCAGGCGTTCGGCTTCTTTGTCGAGCATCGCGATCATTCGTTCGATGAGCCTATGTTCATGCATAAGAGGGCCAATGGGTTCCATGGCGATATCTCCAGTGTTGATTGGTCCGGCTTCGTAAAGGTGAGCGCGTCGTCTTGTTCTCCGAATCCTAGTTGTTCGGCAGGGCGTCCATCACCTTTCTGCGGCGTCTGAGTTCGTCGGCGCGCTCAGCTATCCAGTTGCGGTCGCGGATCATCTCGCTCCAACCATACCACAAGGCGTAGTCCGGGTTCATGTGGAACGAGCCCTGGAAGGTGCGCATGCGGTGCTTGAGGAACATGAGCCACAGCCGCGTCTCGATTTCCGTGGGCGCGTCGTGGAAGGTGAGCAGGTCCGGATAGGCGTATGCGTACTCTTCCGGCTTTTCGAGGACGCCCTCGTCATAGAGCGAGGCGATCTCGCGGATGGATTCGGCCAGCAGGTCATCGGAAATGCGGATCATGTCGTCGCCCTTGGCCAGTTCATTGCGGGCGTAGGTCTCGCTGTGACACTGGCTGCAGATGGCGACCATCTCTTCGCGCTGCTCCTGGAAGGCTTCTTCGGTGACGCGGGCGACCTTGGCCTGCTTGACCACCTCCAGCCTGTCCGTGGGTTCACCGTCCGGCGAAAGCACGCCCAGGCCCTTGAGCACGGTGGCGCGGTCCTTGGCCCATTCCTCGTCCTCGGGCATGGGCAGGCGCACGGCCAAGAACCCCCAGCCGGTCATCACGGCGTGGTCGCCCTCGTTCATGTGGCAGGTCTGGCAGGTGGGGGCGGCGGCGTCTTCGGGCAGGGCGCCGGTCACCTTGAGCGCATGGCGCACACCATGCTTGGAGGACTCGTACATCTCCCATTGCGGGTGATCCAGGCCCATGTGGCAGGTGCGGCAGGCCTGGGGCGAGCGGGCTTCCTTGATGGAGAACAGGTGCCTGGTGTGGCAGGAGTCGCAGGAGCCGGCGCCGTAGTCGCTGCCGCGCTCGCGCAGGTTCTTGATCTCCTCGTCGCTCTTGAGGCCGATTTTGTGGCAGCCGGAGCACCCCTGCAACCCGCTGCGCAGGGTCATGGGCTGCCAGTGGGTGGTGGGCATGGCCTGGTAGGCGTCCCAGGCATAGGCGTGCTTGCCCCGGGAGAATTCCTCCACCCGCTGCGAATGACACATCCTGCACGTCTCGGGCGTAACGAGCCCGGCCTTGTGGGCGTCCTCGGCTGTGGTATGCTCGCTGC
>JBMCLC010000020.1:0-9932 GCA_048614715.1 Oceanidesulfovibrio sp. | reverse complement strand
CGTGAGCAGGAGCTTGTCCGCGATCGGGTCGAGGTAGGCGCCGATCACCGAGTGGGAGTCGAAGCGGCGCGCGAGGAACCCGTCCAGGGCGTCGGTCAGGCCGGCGGCGACGAACGTCCACACCGCGAGCCGGTAGTCCCCTTGGCTGATCGCGATGACCAGGAACGGAATCATCGCCATCCTGAGAAGGGTCAGGAAGTTGGGCACCGTCAGCGGGCGCAGCTTCTCCTCGACCCGCTGCCGGATCCGCTCGCGGGCGTCGTCGCCTCCGGACCGGCCCGGGCGCGGCGTCACCGGTTGCGGCTCCACAGCAGGCGGAGCCCGTGCATGGTCAGGTCCTCCTCCACGACGTCCACGACGTCGGTGTGGGCTGCGATCTCGGCAGCGAACCCGCCGGTGGCGATGACCGTGTAGTCCGCCAGCACCGTCTCCACACTCGAGGTCTCCTCGTTGAGCACGTAGGCGCCCACGCACTGGTTGGTGAGGTGGTACTTGAATTCGAGCCTGGTTGGGTGGTGGTGGCTGGTGAGCAGGTCGATGGCGCTGCGGCCCGTGAGCACGCGGATCGACGGCGAGTTCTCCACAGCCTTCATGAGGCCGTCCATGATGGCCCTGCCGGTATAGTCCGCGCAGTAGAGGATGCGGTGCTCCTGGTGTCCGCCCTCCAGCCGCAGGTCCCATTCGCAGCCGCTGGGATCATCCCTGCGGGCAAAGGGTATGGCGAGCCTTTTCACCAGGATGTCCTGCACGGCCTGGGGGCCTTTTCGGCACAGAAAGCGCACGGCGCGGTTGTAGTTGTATTCGTGGCCTGCGCGTTTGATGTCCTGCTCCAGCAGGCGCGGGTCATCGTCCGTTCCGTGGAAGACGATGCCGCCTTGGGCCAGGGCGGTGTTGCCCGAGTCCAGTGAGGGGCCGGAGGAGAGCAGGGTGACCTCGAAGCCTTCGTCGGCCAGGGTCAGGGCGGTGGTGCAGCCGGCAATGCCGGAGCCAATGACCAGGACCTGGGTGGTGAGCCGTATGTCGTTCATTTGCAGGCCTCGAGCATGCGTTCCAGGCAGAGCCGTGCGTTGCCGGCGGTTTCCTCGTCCACGGTTACGGGCTCGGCCTTGGGCCGTGATCCGCTCCGGTGCGATTCCACAAGGTCGTCGAGCAGGTCCGCGAGCTTGTCCTCGGTGTTCTTGGCCATGTTCTTACAGGCGGAGCGCTTCAGGGGGCGGATATCCTTCTCGCCGGCGAAACGTTTCTGGAGCCGCTCCACGAGGTTGATTTCCGTGCCCACGAAAATGGTGGACCCGGCCGGCGCCTGCTCGCAGTATTTGATGATGACCGATGTGGAACCGGAGATATCCGCGGCTCGCACCACATCCGGGGTGCACTCGGGGTGGACGATCACGGTGCAGTCCGGATGCGCGGCGCGGGCCTCCTCGATGTGGCTGACCTTCATTCGTATGGCATGAATGGCGCAGCAGCCGGGCCAGATGAGCAGCCTCGTGTTTAGGGCCACCTCCGGCGCGATGTTCTGGCCGCCTTTGGTTATGTCGATGACGCGGCGCTCCACGTCCGGTACGCCGAGCGCGTCCGCCGTGTTGCGGGCAAGGTTCTTGTCCGGCAGGAAGAGCACCGAATCGCCACGGTCCAGGCACCATCGCAGCATGGCCTCGGCGTTGGCCGAGGTGCAGGACGCGCCGCCGTTCTCGCCAACCACGCCTTTCACCGCGGCCGAGGAGTTGACGTAGGTGAGGGGCACGATTGTCTTGCCCGAGGCCTTGAGCCGTTCCATCACGTTGTGGACGACCGGGTCCGGGGCCATGTCCGACATGATGCAGGAGGCGTTGAGGTCCGGCATGAAGACCTGCTGGTCCGAGCCCACGAGCAGCGCCGCGGACTCGCCCATGAAGATGACGCCGCAGAACACGATGTAGGGCGAGGAAAGATCGGCCACCTTGCGTGCCAGCTCCAGGGAGTCGCCCGTGAGATCGCAATGGCGGATGACGTTGTCGTGCTGGTAGTGGTGGCCCAGGATGACGAGGTCCGAGCCCAGCGTTTTCCTCGCGGCTTCGATGCGTTGCGTTGCATTGCTCATGCGGACCTCCCCATGCGCATGGAAAGATCGGCGTAGGGTGCGGAGTGGGTAAGCCGCCCTACGGAGATGAACTGCGGCCGCAGTGTCGCGAGGTCCGCAAGGGTGGCGAGGTCCACGCCGCCGGAGAGCTCTGTCTCGATGGTTTCCGGTATCAGGTCGAGGGCTTCCCGGATTGCGTCCTTGTCCATATTGTCGAGCATTATGCGGTCCACGCCGGCTTGCACGGCCTGGCGCACTTCGTCCAGGGTGCGGCATTCGGCTTCGATGGGCGGGCAGGGGGTGTAGGTCCCGCGCACGGCGTTCACCGCGGCCGGAATGCCTCCGGCGCGGTCGATGTGGTTGTCTTTGAGCATGATCATTTCCGACAGATTCTTGCGATGATTCTTCGCGCCGCCAACTGCGGTCGCGTATTTTTCCGGATAGCGCAGGCCGGGCAGCGTCTTGCGGGTGTCGAGCAGGGTGACGCCCGTGCCTGCGAGAATGTCCACGTAGCGCCGGGTGAGGGTGGCGATGCCGCTCAGGTGGCACAGGAAATTGAGGATGACGCGTTCCGCCGTGAGCAGGAGCAGGGCCGAGCCTTCCAGGCGGAACAGCTCGGTTCCCGTCTGCACGAGGTCGCCGTCGCGTACGTCCACATCCAGGTTCCAGTCCATGTCCATGCCGGCCCGCTCGGCGGCGCGTTCCAGCACCATGGGGATGATGGGCAGGCCTGCCGCCACGCACGCCTCCTTGGCCACGACCACGGCGGAAAACCGTTCCGTGCGGAACAGGGCGCGGCTGGTGAGGTCGTCGCCGTCTTCCTCAAGAGCCAGGTCTATGGCGCGGAGGAGGAAACTACGGGCAGGGCCTGTGAAGAACGAGTCGAACTCTGGAATTGGCGATACGGACATAAGATTGGATAAAGTACGGCCATTTCATGTTGCATTCAACACTTTTTACGATTGTTATGAAAGGCACGAGCAGAGAAGCTCTTTGACTCCGATGACCAATAAAGGCTATCATTACGGTTTCCATGGTGCTGGCGGGCCGAGCCACATCCAGCTCCGCACCAATCCCATGTTGACGCACCTTATTTGCGAGGCGCAGGACACCATGAGCAACACAGAACACCGCGACGAACTGAACGGCACGCATCCCGTTGACGAAAACGCATCGGTCGAATCCGGCGATGGCCAGTTCCATCCCGTGGACGGCGAACCGCGTCCGCAGGAGGGGAGCTTGGATAACGCCGAGAATATAGTGCTCGACTCCGAGAATTTCGACATGGTGCATCCGGCTGACGCGGCGGACCATCTGGAGCAGATGACGCTGGGGCAGCAGCTGGCGCTCATCGAGTCTATCAGTCCCGAGGACGCCGCCGCGACCATCTCCGAGATGGATACGCCGCACCGCGCCGAACTAATAGCCCGCCTCAACCCGGAACTCTCCGCGGACATTCTGGAGCAGATGTACCCGGACGATGCGGCCGACGTACTCCACGAACTGAAGGAAGATCAGCGCGAACGCATCGTGCACCGCCTCCAGACGGAGGACAAGGCGGAGATCTGGCATCTGTACCGCTACGATCCGGAGACCGCCGGCGGCGTGATGAACACGGACAATCTGGTTCTCGACCCGATCCTCACGGCGGATCAGGCCATCACATTCATACGTCGCGAAATCGAGGACGAGGACATCGAGATCCCGTATTACGCCTACCTGGTGGACGAGGACGACAAGCTTTTCGCAGTGCTCTCGTTGCGGGACATCCTTCTTTCCAAGCCCGGCAGACTGCTCAAGGATCTGGCTGGGGACCAGCCGGTGATCTCCGTGCGCTTTGATACGGACAAGGAGGAGGTCGCGCACCTGTTGCGCCGCTACAACTACCTCGCCTTGCCGGTGCTGGACTACGACGGCCGGTTCCTCGGCGTGGTGACCCACGACGATGTCATGGACATTCTGCACGACGAGGCCAGCGAGGACATGCTCGGCATGGTCGGCGCCGGCCAGGACGAAACCGTGGACACGCCGTGGCGCAAGTCCGTGGCCAAGCGGCTGCCGTGGCTGCTGGTAAACATCGCCAACTCGGTGCTCGCGGCCAGCGTGGTCAGCTTCTTCGAGGGTTCCATCGCCCAGATGGCCTTTCTGGCCGTGCTCATGCCGATCATCGCCAACCAGGGGGGCAACTCCGGCCAACAGTCCCTGGCCGTGGTCATCCGGCAATTGGCCGTGGAGACGCTGGACAAGAAGAAGTCCAAACACGCTGTAACTCGGGAGCTGCGCATCGGCCTGGTGAACGGGCTGGTCATTGGGCTTCTCGTGCTCACCGTGGGCTACCTCGTAACCGGCAATGGCGGGTTGGCGCGCGTGCTGGCCGTGGCTTTGGGCATGAACATGCTGCTGGGCGCGGCGGCCGGCGCTCTCATACCGCTTGTGCTCAAGCGACTCGGCCGCGACCCGGCCCAGGCATCCTCCATATTCCTTACCGCCGTCACGGACATGGCCGGGTTCTTCATCTTCCTGGGCATGGCCTCGGTGTTTTTGTTGCGCTGAGCTCCGAACCGTTCTTGTGCGTTTTCGCAAAAAGGGTTTGGACAGTGCGCCGCCCAAACCCTAATTCCGCTTTGCTCAAGAGCCCTGCCTTGCATCAGCCTTCGGGCTTCCTGAATTCTTTCAAACGGCTGCTGAACACAAGGATGAAAAGTACTACAGCGCGTGCTTTAGGTCGGGGTGTTTGGAGAGCATGGACATGAACTGGTCTGTGCGTGTGAAGAGCTGACCGAGCACCACTTCCAAGAATGCGTGGTTAAGGATGTAGCCCATGGTGTGGTCCTCTTCCATGATGCGCTGAAGCTCCACGGCCTGGATGCGCACCATGCGACTCGGGCCGCGGCTGCGCGCCGTGGCGCGGCGCGGCTGCTGGCGGGTCAGGGAGGTCCAGCCGAAGCAGTAGCCGGGCTCCACGGACGAGAAGATGACCTGCACGTCCTTGGACAGCTCGTGTTCCAGCACGGCCTCGCCGCTCAGAACGATGTAGAATATCCCGGCGTCCTCGCCTGCGTTATAGACGATGTCGCCGTCCTCGAAGTCGATCGCGTCCGCGACGTCGCGCAGCTTCTTCAGCTTTTCGTCGGGAAGCTCCGCGAACATGGGGATGCGCAGGTCGTCCAGGGTTATCATCGAAAAATCTCCGTCAGTTGATGAACATGTAAATGATGAGGAAGCTCACGAGCGCCGCCGCGAGCATACCGGTGATGCCCACCGGCGAAGTGCTCGTCTCGAAGGCTTGGGTGAAGTTGCGCATCTTCTTCTCGCGCTTTTCTTCGCCAAGCATGGACCAGTAGGGAGTCATGGCGATGCGGGCGAGCTTGTACGGCGTGTTGGTGAAGGCCCGCATCACGGCGCTGGTGCCCCGGTCCACGATGAGTTCGCTGCTCAGCTTGTTCAGTCCGTTGAATAATCCGTCCAGCAGCCGGAACAGCCCCTTGAAGCCGCGGCGGTAGAAGTAGTCCACGTCCAGGTTGACGGAACGCATCTGCGCGGGCAGCACGCCGGCCAGCGCCATGAGTGCGAAGCCGCCGGCGGCGAAGAGCAGCAGCTCGAACTGCGTGACGATGTGCGAGGCGGTGTAGGCCTCGTAGTCAGTCGGGAAGGGCAAAAGGTCGTACAGCGGCTGAGGCCAGACGCCCAGAACCACAATGATGAGCGACGCCGCGCCCATGGCGATGAGCATGTGCCGCGGCGCCTCGGGCGGACGCAGGCCGGAGTCCTTGCCGAAGAATGCATAGTACGGGACCTTGACGCCGGCGTAGATCATGGAGCCCGCCGAGGAGAACAATAGCGCGAACCAGACCAGGGAAAGATGCTCGTAGCCGGCGGCCGAGGTAATCAGCGACTTGGTGGGGAAACCCACCAGGAACGGCACGGCCGACAGCGCGGCGGCGCCAATCATGCAGAACACCGCGGTCCACGGCATGGTGCGGTACAGGCCGCCCAGCTCCGAGACTTTGGTCTTGCCGGTGCGGAACAGCACAGCGCCCAGCGCCATGAAGAGCAGGCCCTTGTAGAGAATGTGTGCAAAGGCGTAGGCGCACGCGCCGTCAATGGCGAGCTCGGTGCCTATGCCGATGCCGACCATCATGAACCCGATCTTGTTGATGATCGAATAGGATATCACGCGGCGCAGGTCGTTTTCGATGATGCCGTAGAACATGGGGAAGATGGCCATGACCACGCCGATCCAGATCAGCAGCTCGGTGCCGGGGAAACCGCGCGCCAGGGCGTACACCGCGCTCTTGGTGGTGAAGGCGGAAAGGAACACCGCGCCCGCGTAGCCGGCCTCGGGGTAGGCGTCCGTGAGCCAGGCGTGCAGGCCCGGCCAGGCGGCGTTCACGCCGAAGCCGATGAACATGAGCCACGAGGCGGTGGAGTCGAGTCCGATCAGCTCGAAGGCGATGGAGCCGGTGTCCTGGATGTGCAGCACGATGCCCGCCAGCAGGATGAGCCCGCCCAGGGCGTGGAACAGCATGTAACGGTAGCCCGCGCCCTGCGAGCCGGTCGTGCGCCGGCACCAGATGATCACCGCGGCGGCTACCGTGAGCGACTCCCAGAACAGGAACATGGAGAGCAGATCTCCGGCAAACACCGTGCCCACGGCCGCTCCGGCGTAGAGCATGGCGAATGTCCGCTCGATGTTGGACTTGATGCTCAGCGAAAAACACATGCCCAGCGCTGCGGCGATGTGGAAGATCGTGGCGAAGACCACGGCCAGGCTGTCCACACGCAAGGGCTCGATGGTGAATCCGAGGAACTCCCACTGGTAATAGGAGCCGTGGGGCAGCATGAGCATGTTGTACAGGCTCAGAAGCGGCAGGGCCACTAGGTAGACGTCCTTGCCGCGGCCCTCCTTGAGCAGCGGGATGAGCAGCGCCCCGAGAATGAGGAATAGCGCGGGATGTGTCTCAATCATAGAAATTCTCCCGCCGCCGTACGATGGGCGCCAGGATGTACCGGGCGCCGAGGACCAGGATTACGCCGGCCACGAATCCGGCGGCGCCGTAGAAGCCGGTCCATTCCTCCCAGGGGAAATGGGGGTGCTTCTCCACTACAAGCTCCATGACAACGAGAACCGCGGCGCCGATGCCGAGGATCCAGATCATGGTGCGCCGATTGGCCAGGGGATCGAGAAAAGAGTGTTTCGCCATGGACGGATTCCTAGTGGTGTCCCCCGCCGTTTCCGGAGAGGGTCATGAACAAAACGAGCGCCACGTACGCCGCGCATACGGCGAGCGCCGCGAAAAAAACGGTGCGGTATGGCGGCACGTTCCTGTGCTCGATGGTTCCGTCGGTGCGCTGAATGTTCGTGTCCGACATGGTTCGTTATCCCGTCGTTTCCAGTGTGCAGTCTACTTTCCCAGCAGGGAGCGCGTCATCATCTCGGCCAGGTCGAGGAACGGCCCCGGATGGAAGAGCAGGGCGATGGAGATGAGCGCAGTGATGATGGGCGGCGCCATGCAGAGAATAGGCGCTTCCTTCACGCCCGACTCGAAATGCGAGTCTGCCGGCTTGCAGAAGAACGCGCGGTAGACAATAGGCATGAAGTAGCACGCGTTGAGAAAGCCGCTGGTGAGCAGCACGACCACGAAGGCCGGCTCGTGCGCCTGGAGCGAACCCTGCAAAAGGTACCACTTGCTGATGAAGCCGCCTGCCGGCGGCAGGCCGATTATGGACAAAGCGCCTACGAAAAATGCCGCCATGGTCCAGGGCATGCGACGGCCAATGCCGACCATCTCGCTGATCTTGCTCTTGCCCGTGGCCACGAAGATGGCGCCCGCGCACATGAACAGTGTGATCTTGCCGAAGGCGTGCAGGGCGATGTGCATCATCCCGCCGGTCAGCCCTTTGGGCGTGAGCAGGCCTGCGCCGAGCACGATGTATGCAAGCTGCGCGATGGTGGAGAAGGCCAGCCGCCGCTTGAGGCCGTCCTGCGAGAGGGCGATGAGCGAGGCCGTGATCATGGTCACGGCCGCGATGACCAGAATGACTATGCGCAGGTCCAGGCTGGTGAGTATCTCCACGCCGAAGACCATGGTGACCACGCGGAAGATGGAGAACGCGCCCACCTTGACCACGGCCACGGCGTGCAGCAGCGCGGAGACCGGCGTGGGCGCGACCATGGCCGCCGGCAACCAGGAGTGCAGCGGCATGAGGCCGGCCTTGGCGAAGCCGAAGAGGAACATCACCAGCAACACGCCCACCAGGGTGGTCTGGTTGGCCATGTCCGGCAGGGTGGAGAGGATGCCCTGGGGCACGAAGTCCAGCGTGCCGGCGAGCATGTACACGATGAGCATGGCCGGCAAGGCCAAACCGATGGACGAGCCCACGATGTAGAAGAGGTACTTGCGTCCGGACGATTTCGCCTCCGGGTCCTGGTGGTGCGTGACCAGCGGATACGTGGCGAAGGAGAGCATCTCGTAGAAGAGATACAGTGTGAACAGGTTGGCGGCGAACGCCACGCCGATGGTGGCGGACAGGGCCAGCGCGAAGTAGGTGAAGTAGCGCGTCTGGCTGTGTTCGTGCTCGGCGCGCATGTAGCCGATGGAGTACGCGCTCGTGAGAATCCACAACGAGGAGGACACGAGCGCGAAGAGCATGCCCATGGCGTCCACCCGGAAGGCGAGCGGTGCGCCGGGCAGGACCTCGGCTATGGTGTAGGTGATCGAGGTTCCGGCCAGCACGGTGGGCAGCATGGAAACCACGAGACCGAACTTCACGAACGCGGCGGCGAAGGTCCAGGCCTCCCGGGAGTTGGGGGACTTGGCGGAGACAATCCCGGGAACCGCCACGAGCGAGACGAGGACAGCCAGGAAGGGAGTTATGGAAACGATGGTGTCCATTGGATTCACAGGATCAGTACAGGCTCGCTGGCAGCGCGTTATCGATGATGGCGACGAGTTTCGAGTTCAAGAGACCCAGCACGATCAGGGCGACGGCCGAAACCATGAGCGGCCCGACCATGGAGGCCGGGGCCTCGCGCATGGCTATGGCCGGCCTGTGCGGGTGGCCGTGGCTGTCCGTGCCTTCGGGCCAGGGCTCGAAGAAACCGATCTCGAATATCCGGAAGAAGAGCACCACGTTCATCAGGCTCGAAAGGATGAGCGCGACGACGAACTCGATGTGTCCGGCTTCCAGGCCGCCGAGGATGAGATACCATTTGCTGAAGAAGCCGCAGGTGGGAGGCACGCCGATCATGGCGATGGCCCCCAGCACGAAGGCGCCCATGGTGAAGGGCATGCGCGAAAAGGCGCCCTGGAGCTTTGAGTAGTCCAGCCTGCCGAGCTTGTGGGTCAGGCAGCCCGCGGCCATGAACATGGTCAGGGTCATTGCCGCGTCGTTGATAACGTGCAGCATGGCGCCGGTCATGCCCACGCGGTTGCCCAGCCAGGCGCCGCCCACCATGTAGCCGACCTCGGCGATGAGGATGTAGGTGAGCATCCGCGTGAGATTCTTGGTGGAAAGAGCCATGAGGCCGCAGACGACTATGGCGGCCGAGGCCATGATCACCAGCACATCGTCCAGCACGCCCTCGTCGAACACCAAGTGGGGGGAGAACACCGTGAGCATCATGCGGACCATGATGTAGACCATGACCTTGGTGGTCATGGGCGCGATCAGCCCGGCGGCCGGCGAACCCGCGTGGTAGTAAGCGTTGGATAGCCAGCCGTGGGCCGGGAAAAAGGCCATCTTGATGAGGATGCCCGACAAGATGAGGCCGAAAGCGGCGATGATCGTGGGCGTGGCGCCAAGGTTCTGGATGATGCCGGCGAGGTCCAGCATGTTGAGCGAGCCGGTCTGGATGTATAAAAAGCCC
>JBMCLC010000019.1:0-10070 GCA_048614715.1 Oceanidesulfovibrio sp. | reverse complement strand
TGCTCGGACCGTCGCTGTGGGCGCAGACCCTGTCCCGCCAGAGCTACGTGGTGGAGAACGATTTCCGGCACACTGTCTTTCCCGGCGCCTGGTGGCCCGGCAACACCGCGCCCGCCGCGCAATCCCTGAAGACCCTTGCAGAGCAGAAGAACATCGACGTGGATTTCTGGGTCGCCCTCGGGTATGACTTCGTCCGGTTCGCCAACGCCTTCGGCACGCTGCCGGAAGCATGGACCGCCCAGGACGTCAACACCCGCCTCCAGGACGCGGCCCAGCTCATCAACTGGGCCGAGGCGCCCATCACTTGGGGCCCCAAGGGCGAGGCGCAGCAGGACCTGTTCCTGTTCCGACCCACCCTGCAGGGATTCACTTTGTATAGCGAAACGCCCGGCCCTGCTCCCACAGAGACGCAGGAGCCAGCTTTTGGACCAAGAACACGCGAACCAGCGCCGAATCTGCCATGAGCCAGAAAACCCATACCCTTTCGACTGAAGAAGTAGCGCGCATCGCCCGTCTTGCGCGGCTCGCGCCCTCGCCCGAGAAGCTCGAACGCTACGCCGGCCAGCTCGGCGACATCCTCGAGCACATGGAAATCCTCGCCGAGGTGGACGTGACCGGCGTCGAGCCACTCTACTCTCCGGTGGAACACGAGACCGTGTTCCGCGAGGACGTGGCCGAACGCCGCGCCACCCGGGAGCAGATCCTCTCCAACGCACCGCAGGACGACGGCGCCTTCTACATCGTTCCCAAGATCGTCTGACCGGCCGCGACCGCACCAGACGCCAACCATATCTCGAGCCTTCACAATGTCCGAACTCCTTTCCCTGAGCCTGAAGAGCATCCGCGACACGCTCGCGCGCAAGGAAGTAAGCGCCCGCGAGGTTGTGGACGCATGCATCGATCGCATCGAAGCCACCGAGCCCGAGCTGAACGCCCTGGTCCGGCCCATGCCCGAGGAAGCCCGCGCCCGCGCCGACGCCCTGGACGCAGCCGGCCCCGACCCGGACAAGCCGCTCTGGGGCGTGCCCATCGCCATCAAGGACCTCATCTGCGTGTCCGGCATTGCCAACACGTGCGCCTCGCGGATTCTGGAGAACTTCGTTCCCTTCTACGACGCCCACCTCGTGTCCAGACTTCTGGACGCCGGCGCGATCATCCTGGGCAAGGCGAACATGGACGAATTCGCCATGGGCTCCTCCACTGAAACATCGTACTTCGGCGACACCCGCAACCCCTGGGACACGACCCGCGTGCCCGGCGGCTCGTCCGGCGGTTCCGCCGCCACGGTAAGCGCCCGCCAATGCTTCGCCGCCGTGGGCACGGACACGGGCGGCTCCATCCGCCTGCCCGCCTCGCTGTGCGGCTGCGTGGGCATCAAACCCACCTACGGCCGCGTTTCCCGCTACGGCCTCGTGGCCTACGGCTCCTCCCTGGATCAGGCCGGCCCCTTCGGCCGCACCGTGGAGGACACCGCCATCATGCTGGAGACCATGGCCGGACACGACGGGAAGGACTCCACATCCGTGGACTGTCCCGTGGAGCCATACTCCAGGCTGCTGGCCGATCGCGGGGACCTGAAAGGCCTCACCATCGGTCTGCCCAAGGAGTATTGGGATGAGGGCCTGGACCCCGAAGTGGAGAGCGTATTGTCCAAATCCTTGGACACTCTCAAGGAGCTCGGCGCCACGTTCAAGGAAGTATCCCTGCCGCTGACAAAATACGCCGTTCCCACGTACTACATCATCGCCATGGCCGAGGCGAGTTCCAACCTCGCCCGGTTCGACGGCGTGCGCTACGGCCGCCGGGCCGAAAAGCCCGAGGACCTGATGGACCTCTACGTGCGCTCGCGCACCGAGGGCTTCGGCGACGAGGTCCAACGCCGCATCATGATCGGCACCTACGTCCTTTCCGCCGGCTACTACGACGCCTATTACCGCAAGGCCGCCCAGGTGCGCCGCCGTATCCGCGACGATTTCCTGGCCGCACTGGACGGATGCGACGTGCTGGCCGGCGCGACCTCGCCCACCGTGGCCTGGCCCCTGGGCGCACTCACGGACGATCCGCTCAAGATGTACCTCATGGACATCTTCACCCTGTCCATCAACCTTGCCGGCCTGCCCGGACTCGTGCTTCCCGCGGGCCTGGGCGGCGAGTCCGGCATGCCCGTCGGGTTGCAGCTCATTGGCAAGTCCTTCGACGAGTCGACGCTCTTCCAGACCGGGCACCTGCTGGAGCAAGCCCTGGAGCCCATCGGTCCGCCGGCGGGGCTGCCCGGATAGGAGCTCGTGGCCACAATAATGGACTCGGTGGCCGTCGCCGTCTCTGGCGGCCGCGACAGCCTCCTCGCTCTCGCCCTGCTCGCGGAGGAATTCGGACCCTCCCGAGTCCTCGCCATCCATGGCCTCTTCATTCGCGAAGCCAACCCGCGGCTGCTTGCCGATTTGGAGCATACCTGCCGCCACCTAGGCGTGTCGCTCCGGGTTGCCGACCTGCGCGAGCGGTTCGAGCACACTGTCATCCGGCCCTTTGTGGCGGAGTACGCCGCCGGCCGCACGCCCAACCCCTGCGCCATCTGCAACCGCGAGGTGAAGTTTGGTCTGCTGCTGGACGAAGCCCGCGCCCAAGGCGCCTCCCACATAGCCACCGGCCACTACGCCCGCCTGGACCACGGCCCCCAGCGCACCGCCCTGCTTCGCGGCCTCGATGCAACCAAGGACCAGTCCTACTTTCTCTCGCTCGTACCGCGGGAAGCCTTGTCAGCCGCCTTGTTCCCGCTGGGCGGGCGGTTCAAGGCAGACACCCTGCCATCCTTGCAGGCCCGCGGCCTTACGCCTCCGGCTCACGAGGAAAGTCAGGAGGTCTGTTTCGTGCCGGACGACGACTACGTCTCCTTCATCGAATCTCGCCGACCCGAGCTTTGCGACCACGGACCCATCGAGCTGCCGGACGGCCAACGGCTCGGCGTCCATGGCGGGCTGCATCGCTACACCCCTGGTCAACGCCGCGGCATCGGCGTGGCCCACTCGGAGCCGCTCTACGTGCTCGGCAAGGACATGGCTCGCAACGCCCTCATCGTAGGTCCCAGGGAGCTGACCACGTCCGCGGGTTGTGTCGCGGATGCGATCAACCTGCTCGCACCCCTGGAAGATTGGCCCGACGCGCGCTCCGGCGGGGTCTTCGCTAAGACGCGCTACCGCCAGCAGGCCGAGCCCGCCCGCGTCTCATTTAAGGACAACCGGCTCCGCATCGAGTTTTTCGAGCCGCGCTCCTTGCCGGCACCCGGCCAGGTGGCCGCCATTTACGATGGTTCGGGCCGGGTCCTCGCCGGAGGGATCATCACGGGGGAGAACCCGTAGATGATCCGTCGCTTCCACATCGTGACCATGGGCTGCAAGGTGAACCAGTACGAGAGCCAATCCCTGCGCGAATCATGGCGCGCCGCCGGCCTCCAGGAATCGGCCGATCCGGCGGCGGCAGATGTGTTGCTGGTGAACTCCTGCGCCGTCACGTCCCGGGCCATCCGCGACCTGCGCCAGCGCGTGTCCAGGCTCGCGCGGGAAAACCCGAGCGCCGAGATCGTGCTCACCGGCTGCGCCGCCGAAGCCTGCAGGGATGAGATAGCGGACCTGCCCGGCGTGCGCGAGATCATTCCCCAAAAGCAGAAGACAGCGCTGCTCTCACGCTATTCCACGTTGCCGGATGCGCCCCGGACTTTTCACGTAAACGGGGCCGAGCGCTCCCGCGGCAATCTCGTGGTGCAGGACGGCTGCTCCCACGGCTGCAGCTACTGCATCGTGCCGCGAGCCAGGGGCGGACCAAAGAGCCGCGACGCCACTGACGTACTGGCCGAGGCCCGCCGGCTGCTCGATTCCGGCGTGCGCGAGATCATGCTGAGCGGTGTGAACCTGCGCCAATACGGGCCGGACCTCGATCCGCCTGCAGACTTCTGGGACCTCCTCGCCGCGTTGGACGCCGGCCTCGCGCCGGACTGGGCCGGCCGGGCCCGGCTGCGCCTCTCATCGCTCGATCCTTCGCTTCTCACGGCAAAAGGCCTGGACACGCTCGCCAGTTCCAGTCTGGTCTGCCCGCATCTGCATGTTTCCCTGCAGAGCGGCAGCCCGCGCGTGCTCGACGCCATGCGCCGGGGCCATTATACGCCGGGGCAGATCGCCGATTTCGTGGAGGCGCTCTCCACCATCTGGCCCCGTTTCGGACTGGGCGTGGACGTCATCGTGGGCTTTCCCGGCGAGACCGAGGCCGAGTTCGCCGCCACGGCCGCGTTCTGCCGCACACTGCCGCTCACCTACGCCCATGTCTTCCCTTTCTCGCAGCGAGAGGGCACGGTAGCCGCTTCCATGCAAGACGACGTGCCGCCCGCGGAAAAAAAGCGCCGCGCCGCGGAATTGCGCTCCATGGCGGCGGCCAGAAAGCGTGCGTTCCTGGAGTCCGAGTCCGGGCGGGAATCGTTGGCCGTGGCCGTGGAATCCACCGACCCCGAAAAGGGAAGTACGGGCACATCCGATACGTATCTGCCTTGTATTTTTGAAGAACACCTCGACACATCGCTTGTGTGCCGGATCGTTCCCGCGCGGCCTGTAGGGGTGCGCAACGATTCCCTGCGCGTCGTGCGAATCGAGCAGTGACCCATGAGGCGGAGTAATCCGCGCCACCTTGTCTAGAAGCCTGAAATATATTATAAAGCTTTTGAATGACAGAAAAGGAGCACGAAACGTGCGTAGCATGACAGGATATGGGCGGTCTTCCACGCAAGCGTGCGGCGAGAGCGCCGACACCGGCCAGGGCTGGGCGTATACGTGGGAGATCAAAAGCGTAAACAGCCGCCATCTCGATACAAAATGGCGTCTTCCGCACTCCGTGCGCTGCCTGGAGCAGGAGTTCGAAACCCTGGTTCGCTCCAAGGCCTCGCGTGGCCGTGTGGAGATCAATCTCCACTTGTCCATCTTCAGGCCGGAGCTGCTGGGCGTTCGCCTCAACAGGCCGTTGGTGCGCGCCATGATCGACGAGGTCCGCGCCCTTGCGGAAAACGACGGCCTCGACTTTTTGCCGGACTACAACCGCTTCTTCACCATTTCCAGTCTCTGGGAGGAAGACTCCAGCGGCATGGACGCCTCCATGGCCGAGAGCCTGTCGCATGGACTATCCAAAGCCCTGGACGACTGGAACGGGTCCCGACACAAGGAAGGGGAGAGCCTGTACAAGGATCTGTCCTCGCGTCTTGCCACCCTGTTCTCACTCCATGCCGGGATCGCCAAGCGTGTGGCCGAGCTGGGTCCGGAAAAGGCCAAGGCCCTGGAGGACCGTCTCGCCGCGTTCCTGGCCAAGCATGAACTCCAGCCGGATGAGCATCTGCTGCTTCAGGAAGTTGCCATTTTATCCGACAAGATGGACGTGAGCGAGGAACTGACGCGGTTGCAGGCGCATCTCGAACTCGTGGGCGAACTGCTGGAAGCTGGCGGCGAATGCGGCAAGAAGCTCGATTTCACCCTCCAGGAGTGTTTCCGCGAGATCAACACCTGCGGCAACAAGGCGCAGGACCAGCACGTCTCCAGGCTGACCGTGGATTTCAAGGCCGAGTTGGAAAAATGCCGCGAACAGGTGCAAAATATCGAATAATGTGAGTGTGATGCCGCATGCGCCCTGTCAAACTGCTCAACATCGGCTTCGGCAACTATGTCGTAGCCAGCCGCGTGGTCTCCATCGTTACGCCTTCCTCGTCGCCCATGCGCCGGCTTCGGGAAGACGCTCGGCAGGAGGGACGGCTCGTGGATGCGACCCAAGGCCGCAAGACTCGCTCCATCATCATCACCGATTCGAACCACGTGCTCCTCTCGGCCATCCAGGCCGACACGCTGGGCCAGCGATTCGCACAGGATATTGAGGAATGAACATCACCCGCCCTGGCATAGCGCTCATCCTTTCCGCTCCGTCGGGAGCCGGCAAGACCACTCTCGTCAAGCGGCTCACCAGCGAGTTCAACAGCTTCGCCTATTCCGTGTCCTACACCACCCGGCAGCCGCGTGAGGGCGAGCAGCACGGCGTGGACTACCATTTCGTCTCCATGGAGCGCTTCGAGGAACTCGCCGCGCAGGGATTCTTCGCCGAATGGGCCCGGGTGCACGGCAACTGCTACGGCACGCCCATGTCCGCGGTGGTGGCAAACATGCAGCAGGGCAGCGATGTCCTCTTCGACATAGACGTCCAGGGCGCTCTCTCCCTCAAACGCTGGCTCGCCGGAGCCTACGTGTTCATCCTCCCGCCGTCGCGGGAGGCGCTCGTGGAGCGGCTCGCCGGCCGCGGCAAGGACTCGGACGATGTCGTGGTCACGCGCATGCGCAACGCCGCCGGCGAAATCGCCATGGCCAAGGAGTTCGACTACCTGGTGGTCAACGACGACCTCGATACGGCGTATGACCAGTTGCGCGCCGTGTACATGGCTCAGGGGCAACGCCGCGGAGTCCACGTGGGGCTGGTGGATGCGCTCCTGGATCAATGGAAGATGGAGTAGATCATGACCGAAAGCGATCACAACAACGCTCCCCAGGATCAACAGTTCGCGCTGCACCAGAACGGGCAGTCCAAATCGCCGCAGCAGCGCGACAAGATCTACGGCATATTCTCCTCGCAGTCCGTGCAGAAGGTCGGCACAGGCACGTCCGTGCGCAAGACCATCCAGAAGACGTTCTGGATGGCCAAGGAGATCGACGACGGCGTGGTGGAGATCCAACCCATCAACATGAATTGCGTGCCCTCCGGCCCCAAGCGCAAGATCGCCAAGGAAGATCTTATCCAGAAGTTCTCGCCCGAGCCGGAATACTACGTGCAGACCGTGTACCCAGCCATGCGCAACCTCGACCAGAAGATCGAGGATGGCGAGCGGCACCGCGAAAAGGGCGAACATTTTTCGGCCGAGAACAAGTTCCGCAAAGCCCTGGAGGTGGACGTGGAGAATGTCCGCGCCAACTTCGGCCTCGGCCTCACCTACCTGGAGCGCGGCGAAAGCGAAAAGGCCGACAACATCTTTGAACGGCTCGTGAAACTGGATGCCGCCTTCGAGCCTGAGCACAAACACTTGTTCAACGATTTCGGCATAAACCTGCGCAAGAGCAAGATGTACGACCAGGCGCTGGAGTACTACGGCCGCGCGGAAACACTCGCCACGGCCGACGAGAACCTGTACTACAACATGGCTCGCGCATACTTTGAAAAGCGCCAGATCGACCAGGCCGTTGAGTACCTGAACAAAGCCCTGGAGCTCGATCCGGAACACGAGGCCGCAAGCCAGTTCCTGGAGTGGATCAAGGAACGCAATTTCCAGGACAACGGACAGCTGCCGCCCTCTGCGTACGACATGGACGCAAATAATCAAGCCACCGACTCGGATGGTTCCAACGGCGGCCACGGCGACATCTATGATGTGGACAACGGAGGATCCGCATGAGCAATCAGCAGCAGGGACAGGCATTTCTCGCTGAACTGAGCGACGTGAAGCAGGACCTGCCCTACTCCCTCTCGTTGCTGCGGGACCTCTTCGGCATGACTGGCGAGTCCTCGCGAGCCTCCATGGACGAGATCGCCCAGACCATAGCCCACGACCAGGGACTCACCACCAAGATCCTGGCCCTCGCCAACTCCGCGTTCTACGGCCTGCAGGCCAAGGTAAGCTCGGTCTCACGCCCCATCACCCTGCTCGGCCTCAAGGCAATCCGCAATCTTGTGCTCATCCTCGGCGCCCAGGCCGTCACCGTGCGCCACTCACTGCCGGACTCCTTCCTTCTCGGCCCGTACTGGAAACACCAGCTCAGCGTCGGCGTCATCGCCAAGACCATCGCGGAAAAGCGCAACGCCCTTGATCCCGACATCCTGTTCACCGCTGGCCTGCTCCACGATTTCGGCAAGATCCTCATCGCCTTGCACCGGCCGGACGACTGGCAGACGATCAAGGCAATCGTCGCCAACCGCGGCATGCAGCACAACCTGGCCGAGGAGCTGCACTGGGGCCTGGAGCACGGACTCGTCGGCGCCATGACCCTCAACTCCTGGAATCTGCCGCAGGAGCTCACAGAGCCCCTGAACTGGCACCACAGCCCGGCTCTGGCAGGGGATTTCCGGGACGACGCTTCGATCATCTGCCTGGCGGACGCCATGCACCACAAGATCGAGGACCCCAACGCCCCACTTGTCCATCCGGCCGGGGAAGTCCTCGCGAACTGGGAATGGGACGCCGACGAACTCGCGGCCGAATGCAGCGAAGCGCTCGATGACGATTCCATAGACCAGCTCGCCGCTGCCCTCATCTGACAAACCCGGCCGGCCACTTGCCGGCGCCATCGAGATTCATTCCCCATGCGTTGGAAATACCGCACGCCGCCTGGCAAACCCACCGATGAAACTTATACGCCCGCGCCGCAGGATATCCTCGGCTGCGCCGAATCACTCCAGGTCTCGCCCATTGTTACCGAACTCCTCTGGCGACGCGGCATCGAAGCCCTGCCGGAGATGGACGCCTACCTTTCGCCTGGGCTGCGGCATCTCGTAAGGCCCGCGGACTGGCCGGCCCTGGAGCAGGCCTCTACCCTCGTGGCCCGTGCCATTCGGGAAGGCCGCACCATCGCCGTATGGGGCGACTACGACGTGGACGGCGTCACCGCCTCCGCCATCCTCATCGATTATCTCACACGGCGAGGGGTCGCCGTTCTGCACCACCTGCCGGCGCGCCAGGAGGAAGGCTACGGCCTGAACGCGGCGGGCGTGGAAGAACTGGCCGCGCAAGGCGCCGCCCTCCTCGTCACCGTGGACTGCGGCATCTCGGATACAGAGGCCGTCACCAGGGCGCGTGAACTGGGCCTGGACGTCGTGGTTACCGACCACCATCTCCCCCCGCCGGAACTGCCCCCCGCAAACGCCATCCTGAACCCCCAGCTTGCGCCCATACCCTGCCCCACCCTGGCGAACCTCGCCGGCGCCGGCGTGGCTTTCTTCCTCATCGCCGCGATCAACAGCATTCTCGGACCCAACGCGAACGGCGACAGCGCCGACGTGCGCTCACTCCTGGACCTCGTGGCCCTCGGCACCCTGGCCGACGTGGTGGATCTGAAAGGACAGAACCGCATCCTCGCCAAAAACGGACTGCTGCTCGTGGCGGAAGCACCCCGCCCAGGCCTCGCTGCGCTCAAAGAAGCCGCCGGCTTTGCGCGCAAGGCCGCCCTCGGCGCCGGGCAGGTCGTCTTCGGCCTCACCCCGCGCATCAACGCCGCCGGTCGCATGGGCCTGGCCGAGGACGCGCTGCAGATGCTCCTGGCCCCGGATTTCGAATCCGCCTGGCCCTTCGCCCAAAAGTTGGAAACGCTGAACAAGGAGCGCCGCGCCGAGGAAGAACGCATCCTGCAGGAAGCCCTGGCCCAGGCAGAAAACCAGGCGCACCGCCTCGGCCTCGTGCTCTACGGAGAGGACTGGCACCCCGGAGTCGTAGGCATCGTGGCCTCGCGCATCGTGGAGCGGCTCGCCAAGCCGGCCCTTATCCTCTGCGCCGAGAACGGACAGCTCAAAGGCTCGGGCCGTTCGGCCCATCACTTCGACCTCTACGCCGGCCTCACGGCGTGCAAGGACCTGCTCACCCGCTACGGCGGCCACAGGCAGGCCGCCGGGCTGGCCCTCATGGCCGAGAATATCGAAAAGCTGCGCGACTCCTTCCACGCCATCGTATCCGAACAACTCGGCCCGGAGCCGCTGGCTCACTCGCTCACCGTGGACCGACCCCTCGCCTTTTCGGACATCGATTTCACCCTGCTCAAGGAACTGGATATGCTCCAGCCATACGGAATGGGCAACCCCGAGCCGGTCTTCGTCTCCAATCCCGTGGAAGTGCGGGGCCTGCGGCGCTTCGGCAAGAACCGCTTGCACGCCTCCCTGGACCTGCTCGACAAGACCGCCCGCGCCCAGCTCCGCGGCAAGTACTGGCGCAAGGCCAACGACCTGCCCGACGCAATCAAAGGCTCCATGGTCCGTGTCGCCTTCACGCCCAAGATCGACAGCTTCGACGGCGTGCCCAA
>JBMCLC010000018.1:0-10222 GCA_048614715.1 Oceanidesulfovibrio sp. | reverse complement strand
CGAATGACCTCCTGGGTGTTCCGCCATATCTCCAGCGCGTCGTGCTCCACCCAGCCGGGCTGCGGGAAGTACTGTTTATGCTCCTTCTGGTCCAGCGTAACGATGCGGCCGCGCTGATCGAAAATGATGAACCGGCTGCTCGTGGTCCCCTGGTCGACCGCTCCGATATACTTGGCCATGGCGCTCTCCTTCGTATCACTCGAAAACTGACGTTCTGTTTCCTTCTTTCACCTACGAAATGGACGAACAAATGGGAAGGTCCCCCGTGCTCTTTGATTGGCTTCTCGCTCATAACTCCCCGTCAGGAATCCATCGATCCCTGGATTCCATAATTTGAACTGCCGGGGACCACTGCTGCCCGGCAGGGGGAGCGGGGGCCCCCGGTCTGCGGAGGCTCAACAATCCTTATCCCAGTTTCGCTTCCCAATCCGTCACGTTGCGCTGCAGACCCAGAGTTTCCCGACCCAAGCCCAGGGCCAGCCCGAGAAGCTGCGGGTACAGCACGGACGGCGGCGCTCCTTCCAGGGGCATGAGTTCGTGCAGGAGCTCCCGGTGCGTGTCGAACTGCAATTGGCAATAGGTGCAGGCGGTGCAGATTACGTCGGCGCCGGCGGTCATGGCGTCCACCAGCTTCTTGCGCGCCAGCTTGAGGGCCATGCGGTCGTCCTTGCCGAACAACGGATTGCCGCAGCATTCCAGCCGCATGGGCCAGTACACGGGCGAGGCACCGGCCGCCTCCACCAGCCGCTCGAAAATCGTGGGCTGGAGCGGGTTGTCGAACTGCGTCACGTTGCCGGGGCGCAGGGCGTGGCAGCCGTAATGCGCCGCCACCGTAAGCCCGGTCAGCGGCCGCGTGACCCGCTCGGCTATGCTGTCCGCACCCACGTTCCGGTCCAGCGCCGTGAGCAGATGCACGGGCTCGGGAAGCTCGTCCGCGCTTTTGGGCAACGCGAGCTTTTCCTCGGCCAGCATGGCGTCTGCAGCCGAGCGGAGCTTGGCGTTGCGCTCCAGCCAGTAGGCCGCGTGGCGCAGGTTGCCGTAGCAGCACTTGCACGGGGTGAGGATGGGCAGCCCCTCGGCGGCAGCCAGGGCCAGATTCCGCGCCGAGGAAAGCACCGAGGCCTCGAAGCTCTGGTGCCGCACAGGGTAGCCGCAGCAGCCCAACTCCATGTCCACGAGCTCGATTCCCAGCATTTGACACACGGCCCGCGAAGCCTCGCCGTACTGGGGCTGATGGTAGGGAATCTTGCATCCCGGGAACCACACGTACCTCACGCGCCGCCTCCCTGCTGGTTGTCGGGATCGTTCAGGTTCCCGCGCAGCGCCTGCCGACGGAGCCGGGCCGAGGCGATGTTGCGCAACTCATAGAGCGTATCGGCCACGCGCACGCCCTGGGGACAATGCTCCTGGCATTTGTAGCAGGTGACGCAACTCCAGACCATGCGCGCGCCCAGCACATGGTCCTTCAGTCCCATGCGCAGCATGTTCATGATCTGCTGCGGGGTCAGGTCCAGCTCCCGCACCGGGTCCTCGGCCGCAGCCACCACGGGGCATACGTTCGTGCAGGTGGTGCACTGCACGCAGGCCCAGAAGGTGTCCGGGCTCTCCGCCAGAACCACGGGCCGCGTCGCCTCTTCCGGGGCCGGTTCGCGCAGCCGTCCGGCCGCGAACTGCGCAGCCCATTGCCCGGCCGTGAACCGCGTGATCTGCCGATGCGGCTCGGCGCGAACGCCACCGCCGCCCTCCTCGTCCACAAGCTCCCGTTTGGAGGATATCCACAAGTCCTGCAGATCGATGCGCGCCGGGCAGACATCCGTGCAGCGGTGGCATTCCGTACAGATGAAGCTGCCCTCGGCAAAGGCGAAGGCGGCCGTCTCCCCCAGCCCCTCGAGCTTTTTGCGGCGCAGGGTGCGCAACTTTTCCGAGGGCAGAATGTCTTTCGTGCCGAGCACGGCGTGGGACGCAGCCACGCTGCAATGTTCGCTGCACATGCCGCAGTGCATGCAGGCGTCCATTCCCAAGCCACGCAGCGTCTTTGATCCCCCGCCCCCGCAGGCGTGCGGAACCGCGCCCCGCTCCGGTTTGGCCCGCGTCGGCCAAACCAGCAGGTTGAGCGGCGTGAGGAACACGTGCGCCATCTTGCCGAAGGGCAGGTACACGATGCCCGCGAGGCAGAGCAGCACGTGGGCGTACCACAACGCGGACACGGCTCCGGCCTCATCGACCTCCGGCGCGACTGGCGCGATGGCGCGGGAAAGCGGGTAGGACACGAAGGCCGAGGCCGTGTCCGAATGGCAGGACGCGCAGGCGAAATCATTGATCTCATGCCCCAACGCCAGCAGCTCCCGGGTGCTCATGTCCACGGCATCGGAAAGCGGCTGGGGCGGTGGTGGGGAAAAGACAACGCCGTACTCCTGCTCCCAGACCATGCGCAGGCCTGCGAGTTCGGCCGGATCGTCGCTGATGAAATAGTCCGCCACCATGCGGTCGAACACGCGCTCGGAGGTGATCTGGACGCTTTCGAGCAGGAATCCGGAAACCACGATGGCCGCGATGATCGCCAGGGCGAGCCAGTCGTCCCGCCGCGTGGTGCGTTTGAGGCACGTAACCGTGATGCGCCGGTATGCGGCCAGCACGAGGCCGATGGTGACCATGACTCCGAAAAGATTGCGCAGCCACTGGTAGGGGTCCAGCGTGGGCTGGTAGGACGGCAGCACAGCGCGGGAGAACACGCCGTCCATGGCGTGCATGAGCAGCAGGCCCACGAACCCGGCCAACAGGAGGATGTGCATGATCCAGCGCAGCAGGCTTGCGCGCGCCAGGTGCGCCTGGAAAAGCACGTCGAGCGAGAAGGCCGAGACGTACCGGAGAACACCTTGTTCTCGGCGGCCGTGTTCGGTCTTCTTTGGGCAGGTCGCTCGGGTCGGGGGTTCGTGGGCCCCGCTGATTTGCGCCCCGCCGAGCGGCCAGCGCCGGATTCTCCAGACGAATCCGGCCAGGCACGCCGCCAGGGCAATGATTAGACCTCCAGTCAGAAAATCCATGGACACTCTTTTCGCGTCCGAACCCGGTTGAACGTTCAGGCCATGCGTCGGCGAAACGCCTCGACGGTCTACCTTTCCATAAACGACTGCACGGCGGCGTACGCCGTGGCGATAGCCAGGCCAGCCCCGCATTTGGCGCGCATCCAGTCCTGACGCGCCAGAATGGAGCCGGCGGCGAACAGGTTGGGGAAGGCGGGGTGTCCGTTTTCCGAAAGCGGCCTGAACCGCTTGTCCACTTCCACGCCGGTCCTGTTCAGCGGGTGTCCCCGGGGATCGAAAAAGTCCTCACGATGCCACTCGCCGCGGTTGTGCGGCTGAAGCACCGGCAGGCCGAAGAGCGGTTCGCGCACGGCGTGCTGGTCCGCCACCAGCCCTTTGCCGAAGAACCGCCCGCCAGCCAGGACCACGCCTCGTGCGTGGACCACGGCCTCGGTTCCGCCGTCGCCCACCCCCGCGATGTGCAGGCGAAAATCCCCGTCGCCCAATGGTTCCCAATCCGAAACCAGCTTCTGCGGATACATCCGCGCACCGCGCTGAGGCAGGAATGTCTCGAAGGCGGCGCGCAGCCGCAGCCCGGCAATGGACGGCGGCAGGGTCGGAATCTCGAACACATCCACGCTGAGGCGCGATTCGAGCCGGGCTATGACGTCGTACAGGCCGTGCCGGGGGTCGCCTTTTGCGGTTTGCTTCGGTCCGCTCTCCGGGGCGGCGTACAGGCCGAGAACGGCCGGAAAGCCCACGGCCCGTGCGTCCCCCACGTGACCGGCCACGGCGTCGGCCAGCATGTCCACCACATCCATTTCGGTGAGCGACCAGGCCAGATGCTCCGGATACAGTTCGCCGGCGCAGCCAGGAAAGGGAATGCGCACGGTGCGCAGCCCCGGCCAGTCCGCCCCGCGGATCTCCCGTATCTGGCGGCCGCTGAACCCCTTGAGCCCCTTGAAATCCACCACAAGGCACGGCAGCTTTTTTTCCATGGCCCGCACCCCGGCCCACATGGAGCGCGGGGCCCGGTACGTGCGCTTCATGGTGCCCAGGGAGGTGAGCACGTTCGCGTTGCGGTCCTCGTATCCTTCGTACGGCAGGCCGGCCTGGGCGAGGAACTCCGTGAATTCATCGAAGGCGGCTCGGATGTTTTGGGCGGACATGAATGCGTATGGATGGTGCGGCTCGTCGCGGACAAGCTCCTCCAGGCCTTTCCAGGGATGGTCCACCACGCGATTGTCCGCCGCTGGGTGCATGCCCAGGAGATCCAACATGCCGGTGCTGAAATCGATGCCGCCGAGGCCCCCGGCCTGTGCCACGGACAGCCCCCGCGCCGAGGCGAACAGGGCCGCGGCCATGCCGGCCATGCCGGCGCCCACGACCATGAGGTCGCAGGTGCAATCCGGGTCGCGCCGTTTCGCGGAACTCGCAGTGGCCATATGCGCTCGCTTCCTTAGCCTGTGGTTTTTCGCGCCCTTGGATCAGGGCTCGTGTTCCAGCTCCAGCATGCCGCAGAGCAGCGCCTCCTGGAGCTCGGCCTGCTGCAGCGGCACCCCCCAGAGGACGGGCAACTTGCCGCGCCAGCGCCGGTTGATGAACTCCTTGAGCTCGCCCAGGCCGCGGCCGGATTCCAGCCAGCCTTCGTCGTAGAGATGCGCGGTGATGCGCGGTCCGCAGAAGCAGCCCTGGCAGGGGCCCTTGCCCACGCGGCTGCGCACGTTCATGGTGCTCAGGGCGGAACGGCCCTGGTCCTGGTCCATATCGCGCATCATGGAGTCCACCACGTTGCTGGAAACCATCTCGCATTCGCAGAGGATGACCTGACCCTCCTCGGCGCGGTCCACCCAGGTACGGGCTGCCACGCTGGGTTCGGTCCAGCGCCCTGCCTCCGAGGGGGGCAGCGGCTCCGTCCGGGTGCGGCACGGCGCGTCCACGCCCAGCTTGCGGCACGCCATGTCCCCGGCTTTCTCCGCCATGTAGCGGAACGTGGTGAGCTTGCCGCCGGTAATGGTGATGAAGTTGTCCACGCCGTTCTTGGCATGGTCCAGCAGGGAGTAGCCTCGGCTCACGGAGCGGTCGCCGTTGTCGCCGCCGGATGCACCGTTGTTGTCGCCCTCGTCCGCCACCAGGGGGCGCACGCCGGCGTAGGCGCGGATGTAGCGGGTGGTCTCCAGGATGGGCATCATGGCCGTGGCGTCGTCTCTCATCTGGTCCACCTCTTCCACGGTGGGCCGGCAGTCGTCCGGGTGGTCGATGCGCACGGAGGTGGTGCCCAGAATGGAAACCGAGCCGCCGGGCACGACGATGTCCGCGTCCGAGGGCATGCGCAGCCTGTTGATCACGCGCTTGGATAACCTGTCCTGGGTGATGACGAGGGTGCCCTGAGAGTAGAGCACGGAAAGCGGCACGCCGGCCATGTCCGCGACGAGACCGGCCCACGCGCCGGAGGCGTTGATGACGAGCTCGGGCTCCAGGGTGAATTCCTCGCGGGTCCGCTCGTTGACGAGCGAAACCGTGCGTATGGAGCCGTTCTCCACGCGCAGTGCGGCCACCCTGGTGTTGCGCAACATCTGCGCGCCCAGTTCGCAGGCCTGGCTCATGTTGTCCAGGCAGAGCATGAACGGATCGATGCTGCCGTCCCGCACTTCAAAGGCGGCGATAACGTCCCTGGAAAGGTGCGGCTCCATCATGAGCGCTTCTTTGGGTTCCAGTTCCTTGGCCGGCAGGCCGACCGTGGCGCAGAGGCCCGGGAACTCGGCGATGTAGCGCTCGTCGTCGCCTGCCACGGCGACGAACAGGCCTCTGGTGTCTTCTATGCAGTGGGGCGCCAGCCGCTTGAGCAGATCGGACTCTTCCATGCATTGCCGGGCGGCTTCGGGGTCGGAGCCCACGTAGCGGGCGCCGCTGTGCAGGAGGCCGTGGTTGCCGCCGGACGCACCCGCGGCCAGATCGCGCTTTTCCACGAGCAGGCTGGGAACGCCGCGCAGGGCGAGGTCGCGCGCCAGTCCGGTGCCGGTCACGCCGCCGCCGATGATGAGGACCCGCCCGGCTTTTCGACTCAGGCTTTCCCTCACAGTGGCCTCCTTCTCGCACGTTGCGTTCCGGCAGTACGGCTGCCGGGCTCCGCGCGCTGTGGCCGGGCGAGCGTTTCGGGAGTGGTCCGAAAGGATCGCCAGGGCCGAGTGCCGCCCGCCGAAGGCGAACGGGAAACGTCACCGCATGCGAAGAAAACGAAAACCTTTATCTTTCGGTTGTGAAATCCTTGCCCGGATAGTATGTCCTTTTCCAAGCGCAGATTACAATCCGGCGTCTTTTATGGCAAAGAGGCTAACACACGGCGAGTGTGTCGTCATTATCTTTTTTTCGGAACAGAAAACAAACAGGGCCATTTTTTTTCGAAACCGAACATCACTCAGGATATTCCACATGCCCCAGCACAGGGTTCCACCTCTCGTTGAAGGCAGCTCCTGCCGGCTGCCCGCCAACCGCGAGCAGGCTTTTCAGAAGGACGTCAAGCACGCCTCCGTGGTCCACCGCCACAAGCAGATGTTCGAGATCATCCAGGAGCAAGGATTTGTCACGGTCCAGGACCTTGCGGACACCTTCAGCGTCACGCCGCAGACCGTGCGCCGGGACATCAACACCCTGTGCGCAAAGGGTCTGGTCCAGCGTCACCACGGCGGCGTGGGCGTGACTTTCAGTACGGAGAACATGGACTACAGCAACCGCCAGGTCCTTTACCAGGCGGAGAAACAGCGCATAGCGCGCATGGTGGCGGAGAACATTCCGTCCCGGTCCTCGCTGTTCATCAATATCGGCACCACCACGGAGGAGGTGGCCAAGGCTCTGCACGGCCACGAGCGGCTGCGCGTGATCACGAACAACCTCAACGTGGCCACCATCCTGCGCGGCAACGAAAACATTGAGACCCTGGTGGCGGGCGGGCTGGTGCGCCACCGAGACTGCGGCATCGTGGGCGAGTCCGCCATCGACTTCATCGGGCAGTTCAAGGCGGACTTCGGCATCATCGGCATCAGCGGCATAGACCTGGACGGCACCCTGCTGGACTACGACTACCGCGAGGTCCGCGCGGCCCAGGCGATCATCGAGAACTCGCGCAAAGTCTTCCTGGTGGCGGACCATTCCAAGTTCGGCCGCAACGCCATGGTCCGCATGGGCACGCTGGAGGACATCGACGCGCTGTTCACGGACTTCATGCCGCCGGCGCCGCTGGCCGAGGCGCTGGAACGGTCAGACGTGCAGCTTTTCGTGGCGCAGCCCGCAGTCTGAGGGGTCTCGGGCCGACCGACGTTTTTTTTCGTTTTTTTCTTATTTTCGCTTTCTCTTTCGATTGAGAAAATTTAATGTCGATGTTATCAATTTGAAACCAGCCTGACACAAAGCGATCTGCCGTGACTAACTCCTTGCCGTAAGCAGCCGAGGGGAACGTTGAATGGGGCTTGCACTCAAAGACGTCGACAGGGTCGTTGATCAAGAGATCTACCTCAAGGATATCAACCTCGAGTTGCAGTCCGGCTCGCGGCATGTGGTTCTGGGCCGCACCCTGGCCGGTAAGACCACCCTGCTGCGCGTCATGGCCGGCCTGGACCGTCCGACCAACAAGGGCTCCATTGTGGTGGACGGCAACGACGTGACCGGCCAGTCCGTGCGCAAGCGCAACGTGGCCATGGTCTACCAGCAGTTCATCAACTACCCTTCCCTCTCCATCTACAAGAACATCGCCTCGCCGCTGCGCGGGACGCCCAAGGACGAGGTGGACAAGCGTGTCCGCCGCGTGGCTTCCATCCTGCACATCGAGCACCTGCTGGACCGTTTGCCCGTGGAGCTTTCCGGCGGCCAGCAGCAGCGCACGGCCATAGCCCGGGCCCTGGTGAAGGACACCGGCCTGCTGCTTTTGGACGAGCCGCTGGTGAACCTGGACTACAAACTGCGCGAGGAGCTGCGCGAGGAGCTGCTCTCCATCTTCGCCAAGCGCGAATCCATTGTGGTCTACACCACCACGGAGCCTACCGAGGCGCTCATGCTTGGCGGCAACATCATCATCATGCACGAAGGCCGCATCCTGCAGACCGGGCCCACCAGCGAGGTCTACCAGAAACCGGCTTCCATGAAGGTCGCCGAGGTCTTCAGCGATCCACCCATCAACTTCATCCACGCCAACGTGGGCGAGGGCGAGGTCCGACTGCGCATAGGCATCCGCTTCCCACTGACCGGCCACCTGCGCGACCTGCCCGCTGGTCCTTACACCTTCGGCATCCGATCGCACCATTTTTCAATCCACCGCGAGACCGACGACGACATCGAGATCGCCTCCAGGGTAGAGCTGGCCGAGATTAACGGGTCGCAGACCTTCGTCCACTTCCACTACCGCAACAGGTCCCTGGTTCTGGAGGAGAAAGGCGTGAACACATACAAAGGCGGCAGCCTCATCCACGTATACGTGCAGCCCAGGCATTTCTACGTCTTCGACGAGGCGGGCCACCTTATCAAGGCGCCGTCGCTGGACTAGGCGGCGCAAGGGCCGAGAAAGGGAAGGGAGCGACACATGGCGCGCATCGAGCTCGACAAAATAGCACACAGCTACAAACCCCAGCCGCAAGGGCCGGACGACTACGCCCTCAAGCGCATCCACACCACATGGGATGACGGCGGGGCGTACGCCGTGCTCGGGCCTTCCGGCTGCGGCAAGACCACCATGCTCAACGTCATTTCCGGCCTGCTCGCGCCCAGTGAGGGCCGCATCCTCTTCGACGGCCGGGACGTAACCACCCTGCCGCCGGAAAAACGCAACATCGCCCAGGTCTTCCAGTTCCCGGTGCTCTACGACACCATGACCGTGGAAAAGAACCTGGCCTTCCCCCTGAAGAACCGGAAGATGCCGGCGCAGGAGGTGGAGCGGCGGGTCAAGGAAGTGGCTGAAATACTCGATCTGACGCACCTGCTCAAGAAGCGCGCCGCCGGTCTGGCGGCCGACGCCAAGCAGAAGATTTCTCTGGGTCGCGGCCTGGTGCGCAGCGACGTGGCCGCGATCCTCTTCGACGAGCCGCTCACCGTCATCGACCCGCACCTCAAATGGCAGCTCAGACGCAAGCTCAAGGACATCCACTCCCAGTTCGGCCTCACGCTCATCTACGTCACCCACGACCAGGTGGAGGCCATGACCTTCGCCGACAAGGTCGTTGTCATGTACGAAGGCGAGATCGTCCAGATCGGCACGCCGCAGGAGCTCTTCGAGGACCCGGAACACACCTTCGTGGGCTACTTCATCGGCAGCCCGGGCATGAACATCGTGCCCTGCGAGCTGGACAACGGCCGCGCCGTGGTCAACGGCGGCAGCGTGCCGCTGGACCCCAAGCTGGCCGATGCCGCGGCCAAGGCCGACGGCGCGCTTGAGCTGGGCATTCGCCCCATGTACCTGGATGTCTGCCTGGAGCCCGCGGCGGACGTGCTGGAGGGCAGGATCACCCTTGTGGAGGACCAGGGCAGCTTCAAAATCGTCACGGTCACGCTCTCGGACCACGTGCTCAAGGCCAGCGTGCAGCCGTCCCTCCCCGTGGGCGAAGGGACATGCTGGCTGCGGTTCCCACCTGAGCGTACCAAGCTTTTCGCGGCAGGCACGTTGCTGCGCGCGGGGTAGGCGACATGGTCAAATGGGATAACAACAGAGCCTGGTTCCTGGTCATACCGGTCTTCGTCATCGTTGCGTTCAGCGCCATCATTCCCTTGATGACGGTAGTGAACTATTCGGTGCAGGACATCTTCGGCCCCGGGCAGCGCTACTTCATCGGCGCGGAATGGTTCCGGGAGGTGCTGCGCGACGAACGGCTACACGATGCGTTGTGGCGCCAGTTCCTGTTCTCGGGCCTTGTGCTGCTCATCGAGATGCCGCTGGGCGTGCTCATAGCCCTGTGCATGCCCAAGAAGGGCTGGACCGCGTCCCTGGTGCTGGTTCTGCTGGCCCTGCCCCTGCTCATCCCGTGGAACGTCATCGGCACGATCTGGATCATCTTCACCCGGCCGGACATCGGACTCATGGGTGCGCTCATCAACAACACCGGCATCGCCTTCGACCATACGGCCAGTCCGCTGGACGCCTGGATAACGGTCATGCTCATGGAGGTCTGGCACTGGACGCCGCTTGTGGCCCTGCTGGCCTATGCCGGTCTGCGGGC
>JBMCLC010000017.1:0-10259 GCA_048614715.1 Oceanidesulfovibrio sp. | reverse complement strand
GGCGCGGCTGGTTTGCGCAGGATGCGGCGCACGCCCAAGGCGGGCAGGTCCAGCTCCAGGACATCGTGGAGCTGCTTGTTTTCTTGCAGCGCCCGGTGGGAAAGCGTCTGGCGCGTGGCGTCGCCGTACACCATCTCGCTGAACATGACGCCGGTGTATTCCTCCGGCCGGCCGGGCTTCTTGAGCATGTCGAGCATCTGGCGGTTGGCCCAGCTCACCGTGCCGTCCTTGGCCACCACGGCGGCGGGCAGGGTGACCCCGCCGAGCACGCCCTGGGCGAAGCCGAGCTTGGACTTGAGGTCGCGGACCATGTTCTGCGTGGCGTCGATGGTCCGGGCGATGACGTCGTTGGCCTGGTAGGAAATGTGGGCGTCGTATTGTCCGTCGGACACGGCCTTGGTGTAGGCGGAAAGCTCGCGCAGCGGCCGCGCGGAAACGCGGACCACCAGGAGAATGACGCCGCTGACAAGAAGGATGGCCACGGCGGCGAGCACAGTGCCGATGAGGGCGATACGCTCGTCGAGCCCGTGGGCCATGTCTTCCAGGGGCATGGCAAAGGCGTAGGTCATGCGCCACGGCTGGAAGTGCTTGAGATAGGCCACCATGGGCACGCCGTCGCGTTCGTACTCCACATAGCCGTCCGTGGCGGTCCTGAATTCCTCCCAGTACGGCTCGCCTGCCAGGTTTTCGCCCTGGCGGCGGGGGTGGCTCACCAACTGCCCAGACTGGGTGAAGATGAAGCCGTAACCTTTGCCGCCGATCTTCTGCGTGGCGATGATGCGCTGGAATTCGGGCGTCACCACTTCGCGTCCCACGGCGATGGCGCCGATGATTCGTTCAGAAAAATCCTTCAGCGGCATGTATGCGGACTGGTACCAGCCGTCTGGCTCCTGCTCGATGCCGGCAAAGGTCTCCCCGGCGGCAAGGGCCTGCGTCACGGGGTGATCGGCAGGGATGGCGTATCCGATCGCCGGTTCGCCGCCTTCGGTTTCTATGGATGTGGAGACGCGGACGAGCGCGTCGTCGTGGAACTGGAAAAAAGTGGCCTCGCTGGCCATCTTTTCCTGGATGGCCACGGCAACCGTGGCGTTTCCGGTGACAAGGGTGCCGGATATCTCCAGGGAAGGCAGCGTGGCCTGCTTGGTCTCGCCAGTGTCCTGGTCCACCACTTCCACATCGATGTTGTTCATCTGGTTCAGCGCCGGAAAGCCCATGGAATATACGGTCTTGGACATGAACGCCAGGTCGGCCTTGGCTTTGTCGCGCAGGAGCATTGTCTGCATGTCCATCATGGCGCTTACGCTGTCGGTAAACGATTTGACCGAGGTGCGACCCAGCAACTGGAGCGAGGAATCAACCTGGTGGAGGTTCACTGCCGTCAACGCGCCAATGGCCAGAATCACGGCGGCAATGGTTCCAAAAAGGAGCTTGAGATGGAAGGCAATCTGTGCGGGAGTGAACATAGTGTCTCCAAATCGAGTGCAAATGGGAGAGCTACAATGCCTGGAGGGTGTGACGGTCCGGCGGTGATATTGTTACGAATCGAAGGCACAATATATTCTATAATTGTGGACTCTTGAGTGCGTGTCAGGCGATTTTCGGTTGTGTGACAATTCGTTTTGTGTCGGAATGGACGCCTCGGTCCAACACTATGAATGGCGGTTGATTGTAAGTGGATGCGCATATTTCGAAGTGAATCAGTTAGGAACGGAAGGCCCTGCAGAGCGCGGCGGAGCATGTCGCGGGGGGTATTTCGAAAACCCTGTGGAGACGGGCTGCCGGAGATCATGGCCGCGTGATCGAACGGACCATAACACCAGCCGAGCTTGCTGCAGCGGAGGATATCTGGATCGTAAACTCGGTCCGCGGCTGGCGGTTTGTGGGGGAGTCTCCAGGGTGTCGGCTTGGAATGATTAAAACCGCCTCTCCATTTTTTTCAGAAAATCCGATGCCTGCGGCGTTTCCGGCTCCGGCGCCCAGGGGGCGAAATCCTTGTCTGAATGGGGGGCGTAGGGTCCGTTTTTGACCTCGAAGAGCACGGTGTCCAGGGCAAGGCACACGAGGCTGTGCCAGACCCCGGGCCGGATATCCACGGCGAAAACGCCCTGGTCGCGGTCCAGGAGCACGCGCTCGGCGCGCTCTATATCCGACGGGTCCGCGTCGTCGAAAAAAAGGAAGCCCGCCCGGCCGGACAGAATGATGAAGGTCTCCGCCTTGGGCGGGTGCATATGTCTGTGCGGCTGCACATAGGTGCCGGGCTGCAGGGCGTTGACCATGCGCTGGAGCGGATCCGGCTCGCCCTCGTGGAGAACGTGGATGTCTCTGAGGCGGGGGTTGGCGGCAGCGTCCGAGGCCTTGGCGGCGATGAGGTCCGAATCCACGATGGCCCAGCGTTCGTGAGCTGATATGGTGGCGTAAGGATTGATGCGTTTTGCGTCCATATTGATCTCCCAGTTGATGTGAAAGGTTCCAGAAAAGGCATGGCCGCGCAAGACCAAGCCTTGTGTTTTTGGCTGGAGCGTCTTAGGAAATCCACGTCGGAAACACTTCCAAACCGGAGCCCGCATGGTGCATTCCCGTCTCGTTCTCGCCACGCTTCTCGCCTTTGGCTTCTTTGCGACAGCCGGCCATTGGGCTGCCGCGGCGCTGCCCGGCGAGCACCTGCTGCAGGAACGGCAGCTTTGCGATGCGCAGGACATGCTGCACGAGATGGCCGCTGCGATGTCGAGTCTTAACGCCGGGTTCCACGCCACGCCGGAGCAACTGCACGATAGGGCGTGGGTGCGCTCCGCCTTGGCACACATGGCCATGGTGGACGAAATGGCCCGCGACGCCCTGTTCGCTTCGCTGGAGAAGTCCTGGGAACCCGAGGTGTTCAAGACATACGTCCATTACTTCATCAATCCACGGCCTGCCGGGGACGATGATCTGGCATATCTGCAGCGGCTGGATCGCGAGCACTACGCGTTGCTCAAGCGCGTCCTCACGGAAAGCTCCGCCCTGGGCGAAGCGGGCTGGCCCACGTTCGATGCGATTTCTTCCTATCAGGCGTTCATCATTGCGCGGCGGGGGCATCACTTCGACAGCCAATGGCAGGAAACCACGCTCCTGCCCAGGTTGAAAAAGCTGGCCGCCGAAGGGGCCATTCCGGCGCCGGCCGTTGCGTGGCTTACCGCCGCCTCGCCCGAGGAACTCGCATCGGTTGTCGCGGAACTCACCAGGGTCGGGCCGCCGTGGTCCAACCTCCTAAAGCAGGCGGAGCGCACGGCACAGTTGCTCAACGCGCTCCGGATAACGGCGGGGGCTGAAATGCTGCCGCCGCTCACACCGGCTCGCTGCGGTCCCCGTGCGATCATGGTGGAGCCGGGGTATGATGTCGTGAACGGAACGCGGGCCGGGAACGCCACGACGCCGTGAGTCGATCCAGCGAGCCCGCCTGGAGAGAGCGCCATGCGGAACTCGTTGCCGTTCATTCTGATTGCCGTTCTGGTGGCGCCCGGCTGTGCGGAGCGACGTCCCCATCCTTTTCGAATCCGAGATCGAGCACGGCCGGCTGGTGGCGCCTGGCGTGTATGTATGTGAATCCTGCGAAGACGTCCTGGCCGTTGGGTGGGATGCCGAGGCAATGCTCCACACGTTCCAGGGCTCGGCCATCCACTCCGTGCGTGTTGGCGAGCGCCGTCTCGTGGAAATCGCCTCGGAGGACGGGTATGCGCTGCTGTGGGGTTGCGGTGAACGGAGGTAGGCATTTCACTGTCTATGATCTGAAGGGCCCGGTGCCCCAACCGGTTCAGGAGCGCTTCGGAATCGATGTGGAATACGAGAAGCGGTTCGATTTCCATACGATCTGCGGCGAGTCGGCCGGGGTGCGGCGGTTCATGGAGGAATACGCGCCGGAGCATATGGAGCCGGCCGGGAGCTATGAGTTCGTCATTACGGCGGACGTGACGCAGCATGAGTTGGAAGACTGCGTCGCGGAATGGGGGAGAGGGGCGGCGGCGATTTCGAAACGATGATCCGGGGATGCGTAGCCCTATGCGTGGGGAAGCGGTAGCCCGAAAAAGGGTGAGGCTATGCCCGCGTGTTCACGATGCGGCCGGCCAGCACATCGAAATTCATGTTGGTGGCCGGACCGGTGACGAGAAAACCGCCGCCCTCGACCACGAAATGGCCCGCCGGATGGACATAAATCTCTCGCCCAGCCGGCGCCGTGAACACGGTTCTGGCGGCCGGGGCGGTGAAGGTGATCCTGGCGGCCGGGGCCGTGAAGACCTCCCGCGCCGCAGGCGCCGTGTAGGTCGTGGTGGAGGTGTCTATGATGAAACCATTGAGCGAGAGCATGATGCTTCTCTCCAGGAAAAAGCAAATGAAACAGGCATCTTTGGACATATAATATAGCGGATTGCGGGTTTCGTAAACGGGCAAAGGCTCGACAGCCGGCTGGAAACATGCGACTGAACCCGCGGCACACCTGAATCATCCACAGAAACTCAAGGGGTAAAACGTCATGAGAAGCTTCTTCCAAGACGTCCAATCTCGCGCCGTCCGGTTCATTTGGCCGGTCCTGGCGGCGATTTGCATTTTGACGACGGCCGACGGCGCGGCAGCGCAAAGGAGCGAGTGCATGGTCACATTGCGCACGAGCAAGGGCGATATCGTTATCGAACTATTCCGGGACAAAGCTCCCAAGACCACCGAGAACTTCCTGGAGTACGTGCGCAGCGGCCATTACGACGGCACGATTTTCCACCGCGTCATCGATGGTTTCATGATCCAGGGCGGCGGCATGGACACGCAGATGGTGGAGCGCGAAACCCGCGACCCCATTGAGAACGAGGCCGACAACGGCGTGAAGAACGAAGCCTATACCATTGCCATGGCGCGGACGCAGGACCCGCACTCGGCAACGTCGCAGTTTTTCATCAACGTGGCGGACAACCAGTTTCTCAACCACCGGAGCAAGACGCCGCAGGGATGGGGCTATGCCGCGTTTGGCAAGGTGGTGGAAGGCCAGGACGTGGTGGACGCCATCAAGCAGGAGCCCACGGGCAGCAAGGGATTTCACGAGGATGTGCCGGTTTCGCCGGTGATAATCGAAAAAGCCGAGGTGAGCGGCGAGGACGCCTGCGAGTAAGGTACTGGAATACAGGAACTTTTTCAATATTGTAATCTTTAGTGTTTCCATTATGAGAATTATGCGCTATCAGGTTTCCTTCGTTGGTCGCACAAATGACGATCCGGTTACGGGTATTTTGGATCACAGGGAACATTCATCCTGAGGAGAGACGCATGAAGAAGATTCTGTTCGCCCTTCTGGCCAGTGTCCTGCTGTTCTCCGGCGTGGCCCAGGCAGAGACCATCAAGATTGGCTTCAACATTCCGCTGACCGGCGACATCCCGGATGTCGGCGAGTCCTCCAAGGAAGCCGCCGAGATGCTGCTCAAAAAGGTCAACGATGCCGGCGGCGTCGAGGTCGGTGGTAAGGCGTACATGCTCGAGTTCGTGTACGAGGACAATGAGTCCAAGGCCGAATCGGCGCTGTCCGCCGCCCGCAAGCTGATCACCCAGGACGAGGTGCTGGGCATCATCGGGCCGCAGTCCTCCAAGCAGGCCGTGCCCGCGGGCGAGGCCGCCAACGACCTGGAGACCCCGATGATCTCGCCGTGGTCCACCAACCCGGACACCACCAAGGATCGTCCCTTCGTTTTCCGCGGCTGCTTCCTCGATCCCTTCCAGGGTCCGGTTGTCGTGAACTTCGCCAGCGAGGAGTTCGGCGCCAGCAAGGCCTCTGTGCTGTACGACATTGCCAGCGACTACCCCAAGGGCCTGGCCGAGGTCTTCAAGGAGGCCTGGGAGAAGAAACACGGCGAGGGCACCGTGGTGGCTTTCGAAACCTTCACCACCAAGGATGTGGACTTCAGCGCCCAGTTGACCAATATCGTCAACTCCGAGGCGGACGTTCTCTTCGTGCCCCAGTACTACAATGAGGTGCCGCTCATCGTGAAGCAGGCCCAGAGCCTGGGTTGGGACAAGCCGATCATCGGCGCAGACGCCTGGGCCGGCGGCGACCTGATGAGCCTGTGCGGCGACTCCTGCAAGGGCTACTTCTTCTCCACCCACTACGCCGCCGCCGGCGCCGAGGGCGCCACCAAGGAGTTCATCGAGGAGTACAAGTCGATCTACGGCGATACGCCGGACGATGTGGCCGCGCTCACCTGGGACTCCACCAAGCTGATGCTCGAAGCGATCAAGAAGACCGGCGGTCTGACCGGCGACATCGACGAGGATCGCGTCAAGATCAAGGACGCTCTCGGCACCATCGAGGACTTCGAGGGCATCACAGGCACCATGACCTTCACCCCCGAGGGCGACCCCATCAAGTGCGCCGTGGTCGTGAAGATCAACGAAGCCGGCGAGTTCAGCTTCTACAAGCAGGTGTGTCCGTAGTATTTTACGAACGCTGTCGCGGGGCCGGGGCGCATCGCTCCGGCTCCGCCTTATGCAAGAAAAACGAAGCTGCACCGGGGATTGACGCGTGCTTGGGCCGATAATCCAGAACATTCTCAACGCCCTGCAGTGGGGGAGCTTCTACTCGCTCATCGCGCTGGGCTATTGTCTCGTCTACGGCGTGCTGCTGCTCATCAACTTCGCCCACGGCGACATCTTCATGGTGGGAGCGTACATCGCCTTTTTCGTGGCCTCGTTCTTCCTGGCGGCCGTGGGTTTGCCGGGCTGGGCCGTCATTGCGCTGTGCGTGCCGCTGACCATGGCGTTGACAGCCGTGGTGGGCGTAACCCTGGAGCGGGTGGCCTACCGGCCGCTGCGGCGCAAGGGCGCTCACCGGCTCTACGTGGTCATCACCGCGTTGATGTGCGGGCTGATCCTGGAGAACGGCAACCTCGCGCTGCTCGGGGCCAGCCGCCGGCTGTTTCCCACGCTGGTGGAAACGCAGGTCTTCACCTTTGGCGGCGTGACGGTGACCAACCTGAAGATAGCGGTCATCCTCGTGGCCATCCTGGCCTTCGTGTTCCTGGAGACGGTGGTCTCCAAGACCAAGATGGGCATGGCCATGCGCGCCATCTCCTACGACAAGTTCGCCATACCGCTCATGGGCATAGCCCCGGACAAGGTGGTAGTGTTCACCTTCATCCTGGGATCGTCCTTCGCCGGCCTCGCCGGCCTCATGTTCGCCATGAGCTACCCTGTACTCGACCCGTACATGGGCGCGCTCATCGGCTGGAAGGCGTTCATCGCGGCGGTGGTGGGGGGCATCGGCTCCGTGCGCGGCGCCTTTGCGGGCGGGTTCCTGCTCGGTTTTGTGGAGATCATGGTGGTGGCGTTTTTCCCATCCACGTATCGGGATCTCATAGCCTTCACCATTTTGCTCATCATACTCACCTACAAACCCACGGGGCTTTTCGGCGTGGCCCGTTTCCAGAAGATCTGAGGGGACTGGAACGATGCAGAAATTCGCTGTCCCCATTTTCATCGGCGTTCTGTTCGGCTTTTTCGTGGCGGTGTCCGCCACTGGCGCCATGAACCTGTACTGGCAGTCGGTGTTCATGTTCATGGGCATCAACATCATCCTTGCCGCCAGCCTGAACATCATCAACGGCTACATGGGCGAGTTCGCGTGCGGCCACGCCGGGTTCATGGCCGTGGGCGCGTACGTTTCCTCCCTGTTGTCCGTGTTACTGTTCGCCAAGGACAAGGTCTTCGGCGAGGCGTTGCTGAGCCCGGAGCTGGCCCTGCCGCTGTTCCCGGTGGTGCTGCTGGTGGGCGCGCTGGTGGCGGCGGTCACTGGCCTCATCGTGGCGATCCCGTCCTTCAAGACACGGGGCGACTACCTGGCGATCATCACAATCGCGGCCAACTACATCGTCAAGTCCACCATCGAGAACATAGACGCCATTGGCGGCGCGCGCGGTTTCATGGGCATGAGCCGGGTGACCAAGGCCATGGAGAATACCATAGACCTGCCCTGGATGGTCATCTGGGTATTCGCGGGCACGATCTTCACCATCTGGATCATCCGGCGATTCATCTCCTCCACGTACGGCAAGGGCATCATCGCCATCTGCCAGGACGAGATCGCGGCCGAGATCATGAGCGTGAACACGAACAAGATGAAGATCGTGGCGTTCATGCTGTCTTCTGGCCTGGCCGGCCTGGCCGGCGGTCTGTTCGCCCACGTGCTCGGCTACGTGAACCCGGGGTCGTTCACCATCCTCAAGTCCACGGAGGTCATGGTGATGGTCTACCTGGGCGGCATGGGCTCGTTGTCCGGCTCCGTAATGAGCGCCATCCTGTTTACGCTGCTGCTGGAGGCCTTGCGCCCGTTGCAGATCATCAAGTGGGTGGTCATTCCCCTCATGCTCGTGCTGCTCATGCACATGCGGCCCGAGGGAATCATGGGCAACCGCGAGCTGACGGACGTGTTCCCGCGGCTCAAGAAATTCGTCTCGTTCAAGAAGTGATCCCATGAGTTTGCTTGAAATCAACAACATGACGCAACGGTTCGGCGGCCTGACCGCGGTTTCCGACTTCAGCGTGCATCTCAACGAAGGCGAACTGTGCGGGCTCATTGGCCCCAACGGCGCGGGCAAAACCACCATCTTCAATCTGGTTTCGGGTTTCTACACCCCCACGCTGGGCGCCATAGAGTTCGCCGGCGAGAAAATCACCGGCATGAAGCCGCACAAAGTCACAGGCAAGGGCATTGCGCGGACCTTCCAGAACATACGGCTCTGGCACGACATGACCGTGCTCGACAATATCCGGGTTTCACAGCACTATCACCTGGGCTATGGATTCCTGGACGCCGTGTTCCGGCTGCCGCGTTACAACCGCCGCACCGAGGAGCTGGACTCCTGGGTGTACGAGATACTCGACGCCCTGGAGCTGACCCGCTACGCCGAGGAGTATCCCAAGAATCTGCCCTACGGCCTGCGGCGGCGGGTGGAGATCGCGCGGGCCCTGTCCACCAAGCCCAGGCTGTTGTTGCTGGATGAACCGGCCGCGGGCCTGAACACGGCGGACCTGGACGGTCTCATTTCCCTGATACGCTGGATTTATGAAAACTTCGAGATCACGATCTGGATGATCGAGCACCAGATGCAGGTGGTCATGACGCTCTGCCAGCGCATCCAGGTCATCGATTTCGGCGCGACCATCGCTCAAGGCACGCCCCATGAAATCCAGAACAACCCCGAGGTCATCAAAGCCTACCTCGGCGACGACACGATCTGATGCTGCTCCAAATTGAAAATCTCAAGGTCCGGTACGGGACTATCGAAGCCCTGCACGGCGTCTCGTTCACCCTGGACAAGGGCGAGATCGTTGCGCTCCTGGGGGCCAACGGCGCGGGCAAGACCACCACGCTCCACTCCATCATGCGGCTGCCTCCGCCAGAGGCGCCCAAGGTGGTGGAAGGAGACATCCGCTTCCGCGGTGAGTCGATCCTGAACACGGAGCCGTACGACGTGGTCCGCAAGCTGAACATGAACCTCGTGCCCGAGGGGCGGCACATCTTCGGCAACCTCACGGTGTACGAAAACCTGTGGATCGCGACCACGGCCCGCACAGACGGCCAGGAAAACATCGACAAGGACTTCGAGCGGGTCTTCTCGCTGTTCCCCAGGCTGGCGGAGCGCAAGCGCCAGCAGAGCGAGTCCCTCTCCGGCGGCGAGCAACAGATGCTCGCGGTGGGCCGTGCGCTCATGTCCAAGTGCGACGTGCTGCTGCTCGATGAACCTTCCATGGGCCTTGCGCCGCTCTTGATGTACGAGCTGTTCCGCACGCTCAAGCAGCTCAACGAGGAAGGCATGACCATTCTAGTGGTGGAGCAGAACGCCCGGGTCGCGCTCCAGTTCGCGCACCGCGGCTACGTGCTCGATACCGGCCAGATCGTGGCCGAAGGCCCATCCAAATCGCTCATGGAAGATCCCGAGGTGAAGAAGGCCTACTTAGGCGGCTAGCCCGTCACCTGCATTCCCGCCATCTAGGCGGCGGCCTTCACGCTGGAGGCCGCCGCCTTTTTTGTCAGCGGCTCTCAACCATTGCGTGACGGAACAGGGCCAGGTGCGCGTTGTTCTGCTGGTAGGGCTTGTCCGTGGACATTTCCAGGAAAAACGAGGGGCCAAGCGGAGCCTTGATCGGGTTCATGCCGTAGCTGCGCCGTTTTCCCCTGGCATAGACGTAATGGCGTCCATCCAGCACGTCGCGGTAGATGTTGTGGCGCGGGAAGTAGAGATACATGC
>JBMCLC010000016.1:0-10414 GCA_048614715.1 Oceanidesulfovibrio sp. | reverse complement strand
CACGTCACGAAGACCATGTCGCAATCGCCGACCACTTCCTTGACCTGCTCGATGGATTCAATGGTCGCTTCCTTGCCGATATCCGGGTTGGCGCCTGCGCCAAGACCCTTGGTGAGCTTTTCGCCGAGCTGGATCTTGAATTCGGCCCTGCTGCGGTTGAGCGCCTGGATGTCCGTGTTCGCCGCGACGAAACGCACGCCCTTGAGCGCGGAGTTGATCATGTTGTTCACGGCGTTTCCACCACCGCCGCCAACGCCTATGACCTTGATCTTGGCCATCTGATCGCCGTCGATTTCCATGAATTCCATGTTGCGTCTCCTTTCCCACTCCTTAGAGGTTCACTCCTATGGGACCCCCGCCCCTAGGAGATATCCGAAAACCATTTCCGCATCCGCGAGAGGATGCGGTTGAACACGTTGGCGTCGCGGATGCGGAACTTGTGTTCCATCCCCTCCTTTTCCGCGCCGTACATCAGAAGTCCCACGGCCGTGGCGTACATGGGGCTGTTCACCACGTCGCGCAGCCCGCCCACCTCGCTGGGAAAACCGACCCGGGTGGGCATGTTGAATATCTGCTCGCCCAGCTCCTGGATGCCCTCGATGAGCGAGGTGCCGCCGGTGAGCACCACGCCCGCGCCGATCTGGTTCTTGAACCCAGAGCGCACGAGCTCCTGATCCACCAGGGAGAGCATCTCCTCCACCCTGGGCTCGCAGATTTCCGCGAGCACCTGGCGCGAGAGCCGGCGGGCGTCCCGACCGCCCACGCTGGGCACCTCGATGGCGTCCGAGCTTTTGACCAGCTCGGCCAGGGCGCAGCCGTATTTGATCTTGATCTTTTCCGCCGCGACCATGGGCGTGCGCAGGCCGAAGGCGATATCGTTGGTCAGGTTCGCGCCGCCCAGGGCCAGAACCCCGGTGTGCTTGATGGAGTCGTCCGCGAACACGGCAATGTCCGTGGTGCCGCCGCCCAGGTCCACCAGCGCCACGCCTATCTCGCGCTCTTCCTCGGTGAGCACCGCCTTGGACGAGGCCAGGGATTCCAGCACGATGTCGGCCACGTCCAGGCCGGAACGGTGGCAGCTGCGCACGATGTTCTGGGCCGAGGTCACAGCGCCGGTGACGATGTGCACCTTGACCTCCAGCCGCACGCCGGCCATGCCCTGTGGATCTGCGATGCCGCGCTGGTCGTCCACGATATACTCCTGCGGCAGGATGTGGATGACCTCGCGGTCCAGGGGGATGGCCACGGCCTTGGCCGCGTCGATGGCCCGCTCCACGTCTTTGGGCCCGACCTCGCCGCCCTTGACCGCAATGACCCCGTGGCTGTTGAAGCCCTTGATGTGGCTGCCGGCGATGCCCGCGTACACGCTGCGAATTTCGCAGCCGGCCATGAGCTCCGCCTCTTCCAGAGCCTTCTTGATGGACTGGACGGTCTGCTCGATGTTGACCACGACACCCTTGCGCAGACCCGTGGACGGGCTCGTACCGATGCCGACGATATCCACGCCCTCGTCGGTGGGCTCGCCCACCACGGCGCAGATCTTCGTGGTCCCGATATCCAGTCCGACGATGAGTTCGCCTTTGGCCATTGAATTCTCCTTGCCTACGCCTTGAAAGCCGCCCTATCCGGCGGCGCTGCCACGTGTTTGCACCCATACGCGCCTGCCGTGCGCGCGAAGCGCCTTGACCCGTTCCAGCTCTCCGCGTCTGGTCAGGTCCTGATAGACCAGGGAGAGGCGTTCCAGGTTGCCGGCCAGATCGTCCGTGCCCAGGCCGAGGGTGATGTCCGCGTCGTCGTAATGCAGTTCGATCGCTCCAGCCTGCGTCGAGCGTATCCAGCTCGCCTGCTCCACCGGGAACGGCAACGGCCGGTCGGACAGCTTCGCAAAGAGCTCTGGAAGCCGCTCGAAAAGCGGACCCTCCACGCCTTCGTCCTCCGGACCGACCAGCAGCGGCATGGACGTGAACTGGTGGGCCGTGACCGGCGCGATGGTCCGGCCCTGCGCGTCCGTGTAATAGAGCTGCTCGCCCTTGCGCCGCCAGTAGCGCGGGGCGCGCTCGAAAATCGTGATTCGGAACGTGGACGGCAGCACCCGCTTCACCAGCACGCGCTCCACCCAGGGGTTTGCCAGCAGCCCGGCTTCCACGTCGCGCATGTTCAGCTCCAGGGTGTTTTGCCCCAGGGCCACGCCCGCAGCCGAGAGCACCTCCACGTTGGCCAGTCGCTTGTTGCCGCTGACTTCCAGCTTCTTGAGAGCAAAGTACTCGTGCTGGGTCATGTAGCGGTAGCCAGCCAGCAGACCGAAGCTTATAGCCAGGAACACGGCCATGCCGAGCACAACCGTGCCGCTGATGGCCACGGTTTTGAAGAGCGTGGGCGCGATTCCCCGGCCGCCGGCTGCAATGGCCTTGAACGCCGCGCCGGCGCGGTCCTTGCGCGCCGTGTAGCGGTTGCCGCCGTTCCTGCGGCGCGGCAACGCGCCGGGTTTTGCTAGCTGCACGGCCAAACCCTGACCTCCCTCTCGAGCGTGTAGCCGCTCTGTTCCGCCACGGCCTCCTCGGCCATTGCCAGAAGCTCGAACGCCTCGCTGGACGTCCCCTTGCCGTAGTTCACCAAAAAATTCGCATGCTTTTCCGAGAACCCCACGCCGCCGAGCTTTTTGCCGCGGAAGCCAGCCTCGTCCAGCAATTTGCCGGCGGCCAAGCCCTGAGCCGGGTTCTTGTACACGCACCCCGCGCTCCAGGCGGTCAATGGCTGAGAGGCCTTTTTCTTGGCAATGGCCTCGCTGGCCGCAGCCTGGGCGGCGTCCGAACCGATCTTGAGCAGCCGGAACCGCGCCGCCGTGACCACCATCCAGGATGCGGGCTCGACCAGCTCGAAGGAGCGGTACCCGGTGCGGAACCCGTCGCGCTCCAGCCATTCCAGGCCGCGCTCCGGCGTGAACACCCGCACCGATTCGAGCACCCCGCCCATCTCGCATCCGAATGCCCCGGCGTTCATGGCCACGGCTCCGCCCACGGAACCTGGCACGCCGAGGAGCCCTTCCAGTCCGGAAAGACCCGCCTTGACCAACTGACGGACCAGACCGGGCAAGGACATGGACCCTTGCACGCTGACCATGGCGAAATCCTCGCCCTCGCGATCCATGGCCGGCTTGGGGTCGTCCGCCGAGAACTGGACCAGCGTCACGCCTATCTCGCCGTCCCTGGCCAGAATGTTGGAGCCGCGCCCCAGCACATGGACCGCGCCGCCGAGCTTTTCCAGAGTCGAGGGCAAGCCCTCCAGATCACTCTCCGCCGTGGCGCGCACGAGCTCCAGCGCCGTGCCGCCGAGGCGCAGCGTGGTCAACTCTGCGAGCGAGGGGGATTGGGTGATCGTCAGGGCCATGGTTCATTAACCTTCCAAATATTGCATGCCGATTTGCCAGACATTGCCGGCGCCCATGGTCAGCAGCAGGTCGCCATCTTGCAGCATGGTCGGCAGAGCCAGATTCACGTCCTCGAACTTGGGAAAGAAGTTCACATGCGTCTGCGAGACCTGGCTGATGCCCTGGGCCAGACTCATGCCGCTCACGCCGGGGATGGGCTTTTCCGAGGCCGGATAAATCTCTGTGAGCAACAGCTCGTCCACGTTGTCGAACGCCTGGCAAAACTCGCCGAACAGGGCCTGGGTGCGCGAGAACCGATGCGGTTGGAACACGAGCACGAGCCGCTTGTCCGGGTAGGAGAGCCGCGCCGTCTCGACGGTCGCCCGGATCTCGGCGGGGTGGTGGCCGTAATCGTCCACCACGAGCACGCCGCCCTTCTCGCCCTTGTGCTCGAACCGCCGGCCCACGCCGCCGAATTTGGCCAGACCCGCCAGGACCTTGTCCGCCGGCATGCCGGCCTCAAGCCCCACGCCGATGGCGGCCAGGGCGTTGAGCACGTTGTGGCGGCCGGGCTGGCGCAGATTCGCGCAGCCCAGTTTCTCGCCCTTGTAGATCACGGTGAAGATGCTCTCCGGGCCGTATTCCACATCCACGGCGCGCAGATCATTCTCCGGTTTGAGTCCGTATGTGAGCACAGGCCGGCGGATGCTGGGCATGAGCCGCTGCACGCCGGGGTCGTCGCCGCAGATTACGTTCATGCCGTAGAACGGCACGCCGTTCATGAACTGCAGGAAAGCCGCATCGATGGCGTCGAGGTCCCGGTAGAAATCCAGATGGTCGGCGTCCACATTGGTGACCACGGTGATGATGGGCAGCAGGCAGAGGAAGCTGCCGTCGGACTCGTCCGCCTCGGCCAGGAGGAATTCGCCTTCGCCCAGGCGCGCGTTGGAGCCGTAGGCATTGAGCCGTCCGCCGATGATGACCGTGGGATCGAGCCCGGCCTCGTCGAGAATTTCGGCCAGCAGCGAGGTGGTCGTGGTCTTGCCGTGGGTTCCGGCCACGGCGATGCCCGTGCGCAACCGCATCAGCTCCGCCAGCATCTCCGCGCGGGGGATCACCGGAATGCCCAGCTGGTTCGCTGCCATGATCTCGGGGTTGTCGTCCCTGATGGCCGTGGAGCGGACCACCACCTGCGCGTTATCGACGTTGCCGGCGTCGTGGCCATGGTGGACCACCGCGCCCAGAGAGCGCAGACGCTCCACCACCGGACCACCGGAGAGGTCGGAACCCGAAACCATGTATCCCAGGTTGATGAGCACCTCGGCGATGCCGCTCATGCCGGAGCCGCCGATGCCTATCATATGTATCTTGTTGACTTTGGTACGCATTGCCTTTGCATCCTATGCTGCCAGCGTCTCGATGCGCCTGGCCATGATCGCGGCGGCCTCGGGCATGGCCCGCTCTTTCGACGCCTTGGCCATGGCCGCGAGTCGGTCGCGGTCGCTTGTCAGTTCGATGACCATGCGGGCCAGTCCCTCGCCGGTGAGGTCCTGCTGCAAGACGAGCAGCCCGGCCCCGGCCTCGGACAGGTACTCCGCGTTGACCCGCTGATGGTCGTGCGTGGCGAAGGGAAACGGCACGAGCACCGCCGGCGTGCCCGAGGCGGCGAGCTCGAACACGGTGGAGGCCCCGCTGCGGCACACGGCGAGGTCGGCCCAGGCGTACGCCCCGGCCATGTCCTCGATGAACGCCCTCGGGCTGCTCACGTCCGCTCCCCTGGACTTCAGTTGTTCGTATCCCTGCCGGACGCGGTCTATGTCCCGCGGCCCAGTCTGGTGGATGATCTCTACGCCGGCGTCCAGCAGCGCTGGCAGCGCCTCCAGCATGGCGTCGTTCAGCGCCCGGGCGCCCTGGCTGCCGCCCAGCACGAGAAGATGCCGGCCCTCGCCCGAGGACTCCGCTTTTTTTTCCGCCAGGCTGCGGATGTCCTGGCGCACAGGGTTGCCCACGAGTTCGGTCTTGCTTGCCGGGAAGCGGCCTTGCGCGTCCGGAAACGAGAGAAAAACCTTGCGCACCAGCCTGCCGAGCAGCCTGTTCGCCACGCCGGGCACGCTGTTCTGCTCGTGCAGGGCCGTGGGACGGTGCAGCAGCCAGGCCGCCAGCACCGCGGTAAAGGAGGCGTACCCGCCGAAGCCGATAACGGCGTCCGGCCGGAAGCGCAGCACCAGGGGAATGGCCAGGGCCAAACCCGCAGCCAGGGACGCCACGCCCGAGATTGAACGCAACCCCCGACCCAGCACGCCCGCTGACGGCAGGGCCTTGAACTCCATGCCGCGGCGGCGGGCCAGATCGCCTTCCGGTCCGTGCCTGGCGCCCACGAAGAGCAGCCGACACTCGGGATTGCGCGCGGATATCTCCTCGGCCACGGCCAGCGCAGGGAAGATGTGGCCCCCGGTGCCGCCGGTGGTCAGGATGATGCGGGACAGACTCATGCCGTCCCTCTCACCGCGACCTTCCGCGCCGCAGGATGCACGTCCCGGGAAAGATTGAGCAGTATGCCCACGCACGCGAAGGAGGCGAGCAGGCTGGAGCCGCCGTAGCTCACGAACGGCATGGGCACGCCCTTGGGCGGCGCCACGCCGAGCACCACGGCCATGTTCAGGATGGCGCCGAGTCCGAGGATGAGGCACATGCCGTAAGCCGCGAGCCGGCGGTGCAAATCCTCCTGCCGCACGGCCACGAAGAAACCCCGCCAGAGCAGGATGGCCACCAGGATGAACAGGAAGCTGACGCCGGCGAAACCGAGCTCCTCGCCCACCACGGCCACTATGAAATCGTTGTGCGCCTCGGGCAGGAAGAAAAGCTTCTGCTTGCCCGCGCCCAGCCCCACGCCCCACACGCCGCCGGCGCCGAAGGAGTACAGCGACTGCACGAGCTGGTAGCCCGTGTCCATGGCGTCCTTGAAGGGATCGAGAAACGCGAGCAGACGGCGCGAGCGGTACGGCGAATTCACGATAAGCAGAAACGCGCCGCCGGCAGCCATGGTCACGGACATGAACAGGTAGACGAACCGCGTGCCGCCCGCCAGGCACATGAGGAACAGAAGCATGGCGAGCATGGCCGCGCCGCCGAAGTCCGGCTGCATGAGCAGCAGCAGGCAGAACACCCCGGTGACCGCGAACGGCGGCACCACGCCCACGCTGAAAGTGCGCACCAGGTCCTTCTTGTGGCTGAGGAACCAGGCCAGATACAGCACCAGGGCCAGCTTGACGAACTCCATGGGCTGCGTCTTGAGAAAAATATTCTGCGGACCGAGCGCAAGAAGCACCATGAGCCCTGCTCCGAGCACGCAGCAGATGAGCTGGCGCACGAAGAAATGGTACGCGCCGCCATAGTATTTCTCCGCCATTATGCCGCTGGCCGAGAGGACCATGACGAGCCCGAACGCGCCCATGAGCAAGGTGGCGAGGAGCAGCCAGAAATCGAATCCGGCCAGCAGCTCGCGCATTTCCTGTCTCGTTGGGGTGTGCATGGTCATTCTTCCTCCACCAGCCTGCGGAAGTCGTTGCCGCGCTCTTCGTAGTTGGCGTACTGGTCGAAGCTCGACGTGGCCGGAGAAAGCAGGATCGCCTCACCCTCCCGCGCTTCGTCCATATGGGCGGCGAAGGCCGCTTCCAGGGTCTCTTCCCAGAACATCTTGGCCGCGCCGGCCCAGGCTTTCTCGAATATCTCACGGGATCCGCCGTACAGGCCGATGGCCCGGACCTTTTCTGATATGAGCGGCCGCAGCGCCTCGAGGTCGCCGCCTTTGTACTTGCCGCCGGCCAGCAGCCGAACCGGACGGTCCATAGCCTTGAGCGCAGCTGCCAGCGACTCCACGGTCGTGGCCTTGGAGTCGTTGATGAAGATGACGCCGTGCTTCTCGCCCACGATCTGCAGGCGGTGCGGCGGGGGTTCAAAATCGTACGCCGCAGCGCGGGCGTCTTCTTCGGACACGCCCATCTCGCGCACGGCCTTCCACGCCGCCTCCAGATTCTGGCGGTTGTGCGCGCCCAGCAGGTTCGGCGTTTTGAAATCGATCGCGCTGGTCAGCCATTCCACGCGAGCCGCAAGCCCGCCGTACTTCTCCACCTCGCCGCGAAGCGCAGCGTCTATGAGCGCCGCGTCCCCTGCGTTCTGGTTCTCGAACAGCCTGAGCTTGGCCTCGAAGTACTCCTCCAGAGAGGCGTGGTAATCCAGATGGTCCGGCGAGAAGTTGAGCAGCACGCCAACCCTGGGCCTGAAGGTCTCGCAATGCTGCAGCTGGAAGCTGGAGACCTCGAGCACGATGACGTCGGCCCGCTCCTCCGTCAGCAGATATTGGGACAACGGCGTGCCTATGTTGCCGCCCAGAAAGACTGACTTGCCGGCGCGGCGCAGCATGGACTCGGCCAGACTGACCGTGGTGGTCTTGCCGTTGGTGCCGGTGACCGCGATGATCGGCTCGTCGACCAAGCGGGAGGCGAGTTCCAACTCGGCAAGCACAGGCAGCCCCGCGGGCAGGTGCGCTTCGATGTCCCGGACACGCGCCCCCGGGCTGACCACCAGTAAATCGAGATCGGCGAACTGTGAGGGCTCGTGCTCGCCGCCCACGAGCTCGAACATGCGGCCCTCTTCCGCGCCCTGGTACGCCGCGGCGAGCTTGTCGGCGTCCTTGTCCACCACGCGCACCGATGCCCCCAGCGCCTGCAGCACCAGCGCGGCCGCGCGGCCCGAGCGCCCGCTGCCGAGCACGCCGGCGCGTTTGCCTGCCATGGAGGCGGATGTGATCTTTGTTCCGTGCGTCATGTGCTCGCCTGTTGATTGCGAATCTGCCGCCCTACCGCAGCTTGAGTGTGGACAGGGCCGCCAGCCCCAACAATATGGACAGAATCCAGAACCTGATGATGATTTTGGACTCCGGAATCCCCTGCAGCTCGAAATGGTGGTGGATGGGAGCCATCTTGAACATCCGCTTGCCCCCGCTCACCTTGAAGTAGCTCACCTGGAGGATAACCGAGAGCGTCTCCACCACGAACAGTCCGCCCACGATGAGCAGCACGAGCTCCTGCTTGGCCAGCACCGCGATGAAGCCGAGGGACCCGCCGATGGACAGCGAGCCTACGTCGCCCATGAAGACCTGGGCCGGATAGGCGTTGTACCAGAGAAAGCCGAGACCCGCGCCGATGAGCGCGCCGCAGAAAACCGTGACCTCGCCCACGCCCACCACGTAGGGCACCAGCAGATGGTCGGCTATTACCTTGTTGCCCGCCACGTAGATGAACACGGCAAAGCAGACGCCGGCCACGATGGATGGACCGATGGCCAGGCCGTCCAGGCCGTCGGTGAGGTTCACCCCGTTGGACGATCCCACCAGCACCAGCACGGCGAACGGGATGTAGAACAGGCCGAGGTCGGGCTGAAACATCTTGAAGAACGGCACGGACAGCTTGGTGGAGTAGGCCGGCTCCCACACAAGCAGGATCAGGGCCAGCCCGGCCACGAATATCTGGCCCGATATCTTGGCTTTTGCGGAAATCCCCTTGTTCGTCTTGCGTACGATCTTCGTGTAGTCGTCCACAAAGCCTACGGCGCCGAATCCCAGGAACACGAGCATGGTGAGCCAGAGGTAATGGTTGGTCAGGTCTCCCCAGAGCAGCACCGAGACCGCCACCGTCAGGCACATGAGCAGTCCGCCCATGGTGGGCGTGCCCGCTTTTTGTTTGTGCGCGGAGACGCCGTCATCCTGAATGTACTGGCCGAACTTGATCTTGCGCAGCCAGCGGATGAACATGGGGCCGACCAGAATGCTGATGACGAGCGCCGTGAGCATGGCCCAGATGGATCGGAACGTGATGTAGCGAAAGACGTTGAATATCACGAACTCTTCGCTTAGCGGAACGAGGATGTTGTATATCATGCTGCGTGCTCCTTGATGAACGTCTGCGCCAGCTGTTCCATGCGGATCGACCGCGAGCCCTTGAACAACACGACGCCGCCCGCGGCGTCATCCATGGCCAGACTGCGCCACGCATTCATGAAATCCTCGGCCCCGGAAACATGGGTCACCCTGCCCTCGTATCCTGCGTCGGCCAGTCCCTTGCGGACAGCCTCATACTCCCCGCCTTTCCAGAACACGGCCGTGGGTTGCGCCGCAGCCACCTCGCGGCCCAGGGCCTCGTGGGCCTGGGCTGCCGTAGCGCCGAGCTCGCGCATCTCGCCCATCACGCAGACAAGGGCCTTGTCGGCGGCCGCGGCCCGCGCGCTTACCAGGGCGCGGCCCATGGACAGGGGGTTTGCGTTGTAGGAATCGTCTATCACCAGCCACGGGCCGACCTCGCGTTTGGCGAAACGCTGCTGCGGTAACTCCACCTGGGAAAGGGCCGCCTCGATCATCTCTGGCTCCAGGCCCAGCAGGTGCGCCGCGGCCGCAGCGGCCGTTGCGTTCTCCACCATGAGCGGCCCCGGAGCGTCCACGCACGGCTCGATCAACTTCCCGTCCAGGTCGATGGCGAATCGGCTCGCGCCCTCATCGTTCATGCCCTTGTATTCGCCGTGGTAGCGGGCCAGCCCCCTGAGCTTCGCGGCCTCGCCGTTCTCCAGAGGTTTGGCCGAAAAACCGATGCAGCGCGGCTCCAGGCAATACGCGGCGCTCACGAGCTCGGGGTAGTCGAGGTTGATGAGTCCCCGGCCTCCTTCCGCGAGATGCGCCAGGAGCCGGGCCTTGTTTCGCGCCACTCCGGTCACGTCGCCCAGCCCTTCCAGATGGCCGGGACCCACGTTGACGATGACCGCGAGATCCGGTCCGGCGGCCGCGCCCAGCTCGTCCATCTCCCCTTCCATGTTGATGCCGGCTTCCAGGACCCAGAACGCGGCGTCCGGATCGGCCTCGAAAATAGACCGCGGCAGCCCCAGCCTGTTGTTCAGGTTGAGGTGGTTCTTGCAGGTTTTCCCCTTCCTGGACAAAATCTGCGCCAGCATTTCCTTGACCGTGGTCTTGCCGGCCGTACCGGTGACCACCACGACCTG
>JBMCLC010000015.1:0-10654 GCA_048614715.1 Oceanidesulfovibrio sp. | reverse complement strand
CGAGGCGATCTGCTTCGCGATGGCCGCGGCGTTGGCGTCGATCTGCTCGCGGGTGAGCATGCGGCGGGCCTCGGTCTTGCCCGAGGGATCGCCCACGAGACCCGTGGCCCCGCCGACCAGCGCCAGCGGCTTGTGCCCGCACCGCTGGAGCCACGCGAGGGCCATGATGGGCACCAGCGACCCGACGTGCAGCGAGTCGGCCGTGGGGTCGAAGCCGATGTACGCCGTGACGGCCGAGGCGAGCCGGTCGCGTATGGCCCCGAACCGCTGCTCGAAGAATTCCTGCCGGCCGAGATCGTGCGAGGGTTTGTGGCAGCAATCCAGAACCACGCCCAGATTCGGGATCATTCCGCGCAACCGCTGCGTAAGCGCGGCCATGGCCGCCGGCCTGGTGCCGGGCAGCGTACATCCGGGGAACATCACGGTGTTGCAACCTTCCGGAACGGCGTAGGAGGCAAAAAGCCGTGAATGTCCACGCGCCTCGTAGGCCAGCAGTCTGCGGTAAGGCTTCATGTCTGCCGCGCCTTGTTCCACGGCGTTGCGGCGCATGGCCAGGAACAGGCGCGAGGGCTCCACGCCGTGGGGACAGATGGCCCCGCACAGCCCGCACAGGCTGCATTCGAAAGCTATGGTCGCTACGATGGATCCGGACGCCAGCCGTCCGGCGATGGTGGATGGATCGCCGTATCGACGCAGGAATGGGCAATGCTTCACGCACGCGCCGCACGCGGTGCATTTATCCCGCGTCTGGTCCATTTCCTCGGACAGGCCGAACGCGAGTCCGCAGCCGGCGGGCGTGGAATCATCGACAGGCATGGCGGCTCACCCTGCCAGAATCTTGAGGTACAGATCGCCCTTGAGTCCGCCCACCCGGCGGCCCAGCCCCCTGAGCCGGATGGGCCGGCCCAAGGAAAAGTCCGGGGGCAGCGTCACCTCCACCGTGGAGGTCTTGTTGGACAACCCGCGGTGGATCTGCAACCGCAGCCGCGCGCCGGGGCGCAGGTTCTGCGGAGGCAGGTGCACGGTCTGGATTTCGTCCAGCCAGCCGCGGAACCACCTCTTCACGGCCGTGCCCATGCCCTCGCTCATGTCCACGGAGTGTTTGGAGTCGCCCCACTCCACATCGATGCGCTTGATGGGCTTGGGTTTTTTGGCCGTGCGCACCGCCTGCTTCTGCTCGAAGCCGGCTTTGCCAGGTTCCTTGCCCTGGGTCTCGCGCACCTGGCGGTAGATATCCTCGAACACCTGGCGGGCGAATGGGTCCTTGAGAATGGTGTGCAGGACCTCCTCGCGCTTCACGGTGCGTTCTTTGGAGGCCGTCTGTCGCGCCTGTCTGGCGCGGGCCTTGGCCGTTTGCTCCTCGGCCCTCCGCCAGGCTTCCGCCGTGGTCTGCTGCTGTTCTTTGGCCTTGGCTTCGTCGCGTTTCCTGGCGGCGTGCTCGGCGTGCCCTCCCGCGCCCTCCAGGTGCTCCTTGAGGATAACGTACGCTTCGTTGATGCGCTGGAAATCCTGTGAGGCCTTGGGGTTGTCCGGATGGAGGTCCGGATGCAACTCGAAGGCCATGCGCCGGAACGCGCTCTTCACCTCCACGAGGCTCGCTTCGGGATGGACCCGCAGCAGACGATAGGCGTCCTTGAGCGTCACCTCCGCTACCTCGTATCGGATTCGTTGTCCGCGCCGGGGAAGTCGAGATGCAGGGCGTTGCCGGCGTCCGCGGCCTCGCTGGCCAGGTCGTTCTCCCGCAGATAGGCTATGCCGCTGCGTCTGAACTCCTGGTGCGACACATCCTCGCGGATGCCTTTGCAGTCCTCCTTGGCCATGGCCAGACTGGAGGCGTCCATGAGATTGCCCCGGAAGAATGGCCACGCCCGGCACACGTCGGGCCGCGCGGGATGGACGCTGCAGCCGGCGCCGTGCTTGTAGAACACGCAGGCGCCATGCCCGTTGCTCACGAGATGGCGCTTGGAGCCCTGCTCCATGGAGTACTCGGCCAGAAAAGTCTGGACCGACATGCCCAGATGCTCGGCCAGCCGGACTGTATCCTTGCCGGAGAGGACAATGCCGCCCTCGCCTTCGCAGCAGTGGCCGCACATGGTGCAACTGAATACGGATTCGCTCACGGCAAAAGCCTCCTGTGCACCACCATGAGGCATTCGTCGGATACGACCCGGGTCGGCGAATCGGCCAGAATGGCCTCCGCCTCCGGACTCGCTATGCCGGACTGCATCCAGAACAGTCTGGGCAGGTGCTTCAGTGCGAGCACTTCGCGCGCATGGTCCGGGCAATGCTGGGAGGCGCGGAACAGGTCCACGATATCCACGGGCTCCTCGATCTCGGTGATGGTGGGGTACGTGGTCAGACCCCAGACGTTCTGCCGCTTGGGGTGGACGGGAATGACGGTGTAGCCGGCCTCGATGAGGTAGCGGCCCACCCGGTCCACGGGCTGCGAGGGTTTGTCCTTGGCGCCGATAATGGCGATGGTCCGGGACTCAGCGAGAATGGTCTTGATGGCGTTGAAATCGATCATGACTGCTTCTGTGTGGTAAATGTGACAATATCCTGCTTTCCTACACTGGCAGCCAAGTATGCGCAACGGCCCAGCCCGCGGGAAGATGCCGTCAGCGTTGCCTTACGCGCCGGTATGGCCTACAAGACCATTGCCAACCTTGTTAATCTGCGTACACATCTCCCCTTCCATCCGCTGGATTTTGCCATGAATTTCAAAGCAATAGAACGTATCGAGGCCGATGAGCTCGCACTGAGGCACGAGCGCTGCCGCCGTCTGCTCCGGGAATTCTGCCCGGAGGCCGAAGGTCTTCTCGTGTTCTCGCGCCTGAACATCTATTACCTCAGCGGCACGCTGGGGGTGGGGGTGCTCTGGCTGCCCATGCGGGGGGAGCCGGTGCTGCTCCTGCGCCACGGCATGGAGCGCGCCCGGCTGGAATCCTCCTGCAAGAACATCCTGGAGTACCGCTCCTTCTCCCAGCTCGCGGGGTTGTGCGCGGATGCCGGCAGCCCGCTTGGCGCCGTGTGCGGCGTGGAGATGGGCGGCATCACATGGTCGCTGTCGCAGATGCTCACGTCCCGGCTTCCGGACGTGGCTTTCCGCAACGCGGACATGGTTCTGAACCGCACGCGATCCGTGAAGACGGAATGGGAGCTCCACAAGATGCGGATCGCCGGCGCCCGCCACCACGCGTCCCTGCACAATGTCCTGCCCGGGCGCATCCATCCGGGAATGACGGAGCGGGAGATATCCCACAAGGCCTGGGAGGTCTTCTTCGAGCACGGCCACTCGGGCAACCTGCGCATGTCCAATGAGGAAATCTTCCTCGGCCACGTCGCGGCCGGCGAGAACGCCAACTACCCAAGCCATTTCAACGGACCGGTGGGCCTGATGGGCGAGCATCCGGCCGTGCCGTTCATGGGCTACGCCGGCACAGTCTGGAGGGAGGACCGTCCACTGGTCTGCGACATCGGCTTCTGTCTGGAAGGGTACCAGACCGACAAGACCCAGGTGTACTGGCCTGGCCCCCGCTCCAGCATGCCTGACGAGCTTGCCCGCGCCCACGACCTGTGCATGCGAGTGCAGGAGGAAGCGGCACGCAGCCTGCGTCCCGGCGCCGTGCCTTCGGCCATTTACGCGCGCAGCCTGGAGATGGCGGAAGAGGCCGGGTTCAGCGAGGGCTTCATGGCCCTCGGCTCGAACAAGGTGCCCTTCCTCGGCCACTCCATAGGCCTGAACATCGACGAATGGCCGGTATTCGCCAAGGGATTCGACGAACCTCTCGAAGCGGGCATGGTCATCGCCCTGGAGCCCAAGATCGGCTTCCCGGGGATCGGCATGGTCGGGGTGGAAAACACCTTCGAGGTCACTGCCGACGGCGGCGACTGCCTGACCGGGGACAGCTTCGAGATCGTCTGCCTTGGCTGACCTTCGCCAGGATATCCTTGACATTCAAAGAGATGGATGTGCTATATACAAACTGCATGGGCTCTTCGCTCCGTGCGGACCGGCCCTGCTGCATAGTACAGACACCATCGAGCCAGACTATCGTGCGCATACTCATAATCGACGATTCGGAAGGATCGCGGCTGATCCTCACCACCATTCTGCGGAGCGCGGGCCACTACGATATCATTGAGGCAGCCAACGCATCCGAGGCGTACGATATACTGGCGTGCCACGACATGGAAGCCGAGGGCGCCGATGTCGATATCATCCTCATGGACCTGCACCTGCCGGGCGAGGACGGCATAGCAGCCACTCGCATCATCCGCAGCGCCACCCATCTCAGCGACATCCCCATCCTCATTGTCACCGCGGACGACAAGACCGCCGCCCTGGAGCAGGCGTTCCGCGCCGGGGCCACGGACTTTCTGCGCAAGCCCGTGGAACCGGTGGAGCTTCGCACTCGGGTGCGCTCCTGTCTGTGCCTCAAGGAAGAAACCGAAAACCGCAAAGCGCGCGAACGCGAACTCATGGAGATGGCCGGCCGGCTACGCAAGGCCAACCACCGGCTCAAGGAGCTGTCCATTCGCGACGAGCTGACAGGCATCTACAACCGCCGGCACTTCATGGAGGTCTCGGCCCTGGAGCTCAGCCGGGCCATACGCTACGAGCGGCCCATCGCCCTGCTCTTTCTGGATGCCGACCACTTCAAAAAGATAAACGACAACCACGGCCACTTTGTGGGCGACAGGGCCCTGTGCGTGCTGGCCGAGGCCTGCCGAAAACAGCTCCGCGACGTGGACATCTTCGGCCGCATCGGCGGCGAGGAGTTCGCCGTTCTCTTGCCGGAAACGTCGGAGCAGGAAGCCATGGTTGTGGCGAACCGCCTGCGGAAATCCATCGCCGACGCAACGTTCACCATCGCCGACCCGCGAAACGAAACCGCCGGTAACGACGACAGCCACCGCAAGACATACAGCGTTCGCTTCACCATATCCATCGGCGTGGCCATATCCGAAGCCGACCACATCAGTCTCGAAGAGTTCATGCACAGAGCGGATCAGGCGCTCTACCGGGCCAAGGATCTGGGCCGCAACCGCGTCGAGCTCGGCTAGCCCTATTCGCCGAACGTCTCCTCCAGAGCCTCTTCCAGCTGGCTTGTGGTGAAGATATCCCGCAACACCAGGGGAGTACGCACACCCGCGCCGGCTGGAATCACCGCGACAACGGGAATCGATTTGCTGCCCAGCGATTCGAGCAGCTCCATTTCCCAGGGCTCGCGCAGGGTGAGATCCACCTTGTAGAAACGAAGGCCGTACTCCTCCTGCCACGCCGCCACATTGGCGTCCGTCAGCACCGTGGCCTCCAGCGCCTTGCAGTTGGGACACCAGTCCGCCGTGAAGTCCAGCATCATGGCCTGTTCGCCCAAATCCTCGCGGAACTCGTGCAACTCCAGTTCCGGCCACTGGATGTCCTGCCGGGGTGCCAGGGACCAGACCAGACCGCCGACCACCACGGCAACGGCCAGAGCCTGTATGGCCAGCCGGCGTCTCGGCGCATCGGAAAGCGATGTCCACTGCCCCCATATCCAGGCGCCTACGCCCGTAACGAGCAGGGTGACAAGCCCGCGGGTCTGGAGTTCTTCCGAAAGGATGGACAGCAGGTAGATTGTCGTGCCCATCAGGAAGAATCCCACGATGCGCTCCAGATGCACATTCCAACGGCCCGGCTTGGGAAAGTAACGCACCAGCTGCGGCCACACGGTCAGAAGCAGGTACGGCAGAGACATGCCGAAGCCGATGGCCAGGAACACCAGCACGATTCGTGTGGGGCTCTGCGACAGCACCCACCCCAGAACGCCCCCCAGGAACGGACCGCTGCACGGCGTGGCCAGCAGCGTGGCCATGAGCCCGGTGAAGAACGCCTGGCTGCGCGGATTCTGCTCCACATGGCGGCCTGTCTTCAGATCCACGATAGGCAGATCGTACACGCCGAACAGGCTGAGCCCCAGCGCGAAGACCACCAGCGCGAGAGTGAGCACCAGCCCCTGGCTCTGGAACAACGCCCCCCAGGCCATGCCCAGGGAGCCGAGCACCGCGCCCAGCACTATGAAGTAGGTCAGGATGCCCGCAGCGAAGAAGATGTTGTGCTCGCGGAAGAACCGGCGGCGGTCGCTCTGGCTGTCCATGGAGGAGACGGCCACGATGGACGAGAGCTTGAGGCTCACCACGGGCAGCACGCACGGCATGACATTGAGGATGAGGCCGGCGATGATGGCGAGCAGCAGCGCCTTGGCCAGGGAGGCAACCTCCAGGTGGGGCTCCAGGAAACGCGGCGAGAAATCCCACGCCGCGGGCTGGGCCTGCTCCTGGCCCATGGCCGCTTCATCCGCGGCCTGCATTTCCGGCTGCTCTGGCCGGGTTGGCGCGGGCTCTGTTCGGGCGGACTCCGCCGGCGGCTCCACGCCGCCCAGCAGCGGTTCGGCCTGGTCCCACCAGGGCTGCTCCATGGCGGCGGATACGGCGGACACGTCCTCGAACGCGGACTCCACCATGAGCTTGAGCGGAAAACAGGCCGTGTCTGTGCAGGCAAGCCCTTCGAGACTGCCGGCCAGGGTCAGCGCGCCGCCAGCCGCCGGCCGCCGGAGCGGCACGAACAGCCGCGTTGTCGAATCGTACACCGGCACAATGAGGTCCGGGTCAAAGGAGTCGGGCTTCATGTCACCCGCGGGGTAGACAACGTCGCCGTCCAGCCCGGCGGGGAAGGTGTTCACGGCCAGAGTTGTGGGGAGTCCCGTGGGGCCCTGTTCGTGACCGTAGATGTAGGAACCTTCCTCCGGGGTGACGACGAGCACGCCGAGCAGGCCGCGATCCTGGTAAGAATACAGCTCCCAGTGGGCTTGCACCGGGGCTCGTAACTGCCCGGCGGCAACGCCCGGCAGCGCCATGCAGCAGACCCAGAACACGATTATCGCCAGGATGGAATATTTTTTCATGACTTTTCCTTGACAGATCAGCAATGACTCTCTACAAGTCACTTCCTCGGCGCGGGCCATTAGCTCAATTGGCAGAGCAGCGGACTCTTAATCCGTTGGTTCAAGGTTCGACTCCTTGATGGCCCACCAAAGATTTCAACCCCTTCCGACCTCCATGGTCGGTTGGGGTTTTTCTTTTTCGCCTTCGTCCGCATTTCGTGAATTCGTTTCCATGGTCATCGGCTCCCATCAACGCCGTCCGCGAAAATCCGGACACAGCATCAATCGGACAAGCTACCACGCCGCCGTAGTGTAGGCAACGCATCGCCATGGGATCGGCGCCACCATATGGGCCCGACATGAAACCCCGGCCTCCATATGCACGTGCACGCGCACGGCCTGGCGCCCACACCGGACAGCGCTGCTACGCCGACCTTCCGGACCTGCTTGCTGGACCCGGAGGTGATAACGACGCCGCAGTCCGACTGCGGGGTCGACCACGAGTCCCTGTCCCTGGTATGATGCCGTGGTCGCATCCGACCCCAGGGAGACCCGCATGGCCAAGAGCCCCAACCAGCCATACCTGCCCCAGCTCGACCACCTGCGCGCCGCGGCGGCGCTGCTCATCTTTTTTTATCACGGCTTCCAGCTCTTCAGCGCGCCCCTGGAGTACGGCAGGTCATGGAGCATGGGGCTCTGGCTGCATACGGACAATCCGCTCCTCGCCCTGCTGGTGGAGGGCCACACGGCCGTGGCGATCTTCTTTGTAATGAGTGGCTTCATCCTGACGCGCGGCGCCCTGCCCCACCTCGGCCAGGGAAAGCGGTTGCTCCACGGACCGTTCATCCTCAACCGGATTCTGCGTACGTACCCCCTCTACATATTTCTCCTCCTGCTCGGCGCGTATACGCACCTGGACCTCTTCACCCTTCGCGGACTCGTCCAGACAGTCCTGCCGCTCTACAACCTGCCCGGAGCTTTGGAGCTGGACTGGTTCACGGCCATATTCTGGGCGGTTGCCGTGCTGTTCCAATTCTATCTGCTGTTCCCGTTCGTGGTCCGATTCCTCCACAAGCAGGGAACCCGGCCCCTGTGGCTGATGATGGCGGCCTTCATGGCCGGACGATTCGCCTGCCTGGCCATGGGCGCCGGCGCGCGGGATCTCGCCTACCTCACCCTGGTGGGCCGCATGGACCAGTTCCTACTCGGCATGCTCGCCGCCGTTGTCTATGCCTCTCTGGATGAACGCCGCATGCGGCGACTCGCATGGTCCCTGATCCCGGCGCTGGGGGCTACCATCGCGGCGGTCTACGTTTTCCATCGCCTGGGCGGCTGGCCCGCGGAAGCGTGGTGGAAGCTGCTTTGGGTCACGGCGGAAGGCGCGCTGTGGGCCTGGGTGATGCTCGCCTACATCGCCGCCGGCGACTCCTGGAAGAAAGGTCGGCTGTCCCGGGGCCTTTCGTGGCTCGGCCGGCTCAGCTTCTCCATCTTTCTCATCCATCTCGTGGTCATGGCCATAATCAACAAGCTGAGCTGGCATCTGCACCCCACGGGCAACGGCTATATCGACGCCTTCGCCACCACGGCCCTTGCCGCCCTGCCCATCACGCTCGCGGCGGCGATGCTGGCCCACCACGGCATCGAGCGGCCATTCCTCGGGCTGCGGATGCGGTATTTCTCGGAAATCGAAAACGAATCGTAAACAACATACTATCCGGTCTCAGGCCACGGCGTTCGGCAGGCCAGCTCCGGGAGGCGTGCCATTTTCGCCGCCTGATTCCTGAATATGGAGGCACGCCGAGTTTTGACAGCCGTGCCATCATGTGGGATCAATAACATTGTGGCGTACCAACCTTGCTTTACTGTTGCCCCACCTGATCATGCAATGCCGGTGAGATAGAATGTCTGAAGAGTACGATGCACTATGCGCATCTAATGAGCTGCTCAACACGGTGCTCGACAATGTCGATGCCGGAATCATGCTCCTGGACGATGACTTCGCTGTCCTAATGGTCAATGCGACCTTGCTGCGCCTCTTCCGCACCACGCGTGAATGCATTCGCGGAATGAAATGCGGGAACGCACTCGGCTGCATCCACTCCGTTCTGGAGAACAGATTCTGCGGGGAGACCTCGCATTGCGAGGAATGCGGTCTGCGATCCTCGGTTCTGGATGTCTTGAAGACCGGTGAGCCTTCCGGAAGGAGCCGGCTCAAACGCGAGTTCGTCCTGGAAGGCGCGCCGACACGCATGTTTCTGGAACTTTCGACCAAGCGCATCGAACTGTTCGACAGCCAGATGGTTCTCGTCGTTCTGTACGACGTCTCCGAGCTGGAGGAAAACCGCAGAGCGCTACAGGAAAGCAACTCCCAGCTGGAGCAGGACATAGCCGCGGCTTCGGAGATCCAGAGAAGCCTACTGCCGTCGGCCAGCCCCATCACCCGAGCCCTGCGGTTCGGCTGGCATTTCCTGCCCTATGCCGGCGTGGGCGGAGACCTCTTCAACGTAGCGCTTCTGGACGAAACACGGGTCGGGCTGTTCATGCTGGATGTGTGCGGCCACGGCGTGCCCGCCGCCATGATCACGGTCTCCGTCTCCAGAATGCTGCAACCCGAGACAGGCATGCTCTACACCCCCGGAGCCGTCCCCCTGGCGCCGAGCCAAGTCTTGTCCATTCTCGACAGGGAATACCCTTTTGAGCGCTTTGGCAGCTACTTCACCATTCTGTACATGGTAGTAGACACAGCGCGCGGGGAGATTGCCTGGTCCAGCGCGGGCCACCCCTGGCCCATCCTCGCACGCAAGGAAGGCCGGGACACCAGCACGCAAATCCTGGAATCCAAGGGACCGGCCATAGGCATCGGCGCGAAAACCCCGTTCAGCGACCACCATCTGCATTTGTTCGAAGGGGACCGGGTGATTCTTTACACGGACGGCATTCTGGAGCAGGCCGACGAGAAAGGCGAGCACTACGGGGAAGAACGCCTGCTCCAGGCTGTAGGGCACACTGCGTCCTTGGGGACATCCGAGGCCATGGACGCCATCGTGCAGGATGTTCTCGACTTTGGGGGCGGGCTCTCGCCCCAGGATGACATTGCGCTCCTGGGCTTCGACTACATTGGCTCCAAATCCTAGATCCTGATCGGCGCCAGTCCACGGCTGCGGCGCCAAATGCAATTGCGCCCAACGGCCAACGCGGCGTACGAAAAAAAGCCCACGTCCTGACAGGAAGTGGGCGTTGGAGGCAACGAGTCGCCCGTGTCAGATCTTTTCGACGAGCAAGGCGTCCTCGAACCTAGCCGTCAGCCGGTACGTCGCGCCGCCATGGATGAACTCCCAGAAATTCCCCGGAAATATCTCCACGTCCGGTTCGAATCCTGAGCCGAGGAACACGTTCTTGGCCTCGCCGTTCGACTCCCAGCGGAGGTAGCCTCCATCAGCAAGGTTCAGGTACTCGCCATGCTTGATCTCAACCGGGATGTCGGATTCCGTGTACTCCATGATCCCCTCCTGCGTTGGAGTTCACCAGCCCTTTCGGGCTGTGGGCATTCCAAACGAGACAAAACCATGGACGGATAATTCCCCGCCCTCGTACTACGTATTATATGACACGTATTTATTGACGATCAAGATTTTTTTGCTGAGACAACCACCCGCAAAACAACACTTTTATTTCCCACTCAGACTCGATGGAAGGGCTGCTGAACCGTCGCGACTTGACTTTGATTG
>JBMCLC010000014.1:0-11104 GCA_048614715.1 Oceanidesulfovibrio sp. | reverse complement strand
TCTTGAGAAACGAGGACTTCAACTCGCGCTGAACGGGTTGCCAGGTCTTACGGCGGGCATCGAGAGTAGCTTCGTCCACCTTGAGCTCGATAGAACGGCCGGGCAGGTCGATTGCGATCTCGTCGCCCTCCTCGATAAGCGCGATGGGGCCGCCCTCTGCCGCCTCCGGAGAAATGTGGCCAATGGCCGCGCCCCGTGTGCCACCGCTGAATCGGCCGTCAGTAATGAGCGCCACCTGGCCGCCGAGACCCATGCCCGCAATGGAGGACGTAGGGGTCAGCATCTCGCGCATGCCGGGTCCGCCCTTGGGACCCTCGTAGCGGATGACAACGACGTCCCCCGGATTGATCGCGCCGGACAGAATGGCCGCGGTTGCCTCTTCCTCGGAATCGAAAACCCGAGCCGGGCCAGAATGGACGCGCATGGATTCCACCACCGCGGATTGCTTCACCACCGCGCCACGCGGGGCAATGTTGCCCTTGAGGATGGCGATGCCGCCCTCCTGGGCAAAGGGATTGTCGATGGGCCGGATGACCTCGTGGTTGCTGACGGCGGCTTTGAGCGCCTCGAGGTTCTCGCCCACGGTCCGGCCGGTCACGGTAAGAGCGTCGAGATGCAGAAGATCCTTCTTGGCCAGCTCGGCCATTACCGCAGGCACGCCGCCGGCGGCGTGGAGGTCCTGTATGGGATGCGGACCGGCCGGAGAGAGCCTGCAGAGATTCGGCGTGGTGCGCGAAAGCTCGTCGAAGATGTCGAGGTCGATGTCAAGTCCGGCCTCGTGGAACACGGCCGGCAGGTGAAGCACCGTATTGGAGGAGCCGCCCAGCGCCATGTCCATGGCCACGGCGTTGTGCACACTCTTTTCCGTAAGTATCTGGCGGGGTGTGATGTTCTTCTTCAGCAGCTCCATGACCTGCGTGCCGGCCTGTTTGGCCAGGCGGATGAGGTCCGCGGCCACGGCAGGAATGGTGCCGTTGCCGGGCAGAGCCAGGCCTATGGTCTCGGAAAGGCAGTTCATGGAGTTGGCCGTGAACATGCCGGCGCAGGAGCCGCAGCCCGGACAAGCCGACGCCGTCATGTCCTCGAGTTCGTCCTCGCTCATTTCCCCGCGCTTCACCTTGCCCACTGCCTCGAACACGGAGATGAGGTCGGTGGTCTCGCTCTTGTGCTGTCCCGCCATCATGGGGCCGCCGGAAACGAGCACCGCCGGGATGTCCATCCGCAGCATGGCCATGAGCATGCCGGGCACGCACTTGTCGCAGTTGGGAATAAGAACCAGGGCGTCGAAGGGATGGGCCGTGGCCATGATCTCCACCGAGTCGGCAATGACCTCGCGGCTGGGCAGGCTCATGCGCATGCCTTCATGGTTCATGGCCAGACCGTCGCACACGGTGATGACCGGAAACTCCATGGGCACGCCCCCCGCGTTGCGGATGCCGTCCTTCACGGCCTTGGCTATGATGTCCAGATGCACATGGCCGGGAACGATCTCGTTGGCCGCGTTGGCCACGCCGATGAGGGGGCGGTCGAGCTCGTCGCGTGTCAGGCCCAGTGCGTAGAGCAGGGAACGGTGTGGCGCTTTTTCGATGCCGCCGGTCATGGTCTTGCTGCGCATGGAAATGACTCCTTCAAGAATGAAACGCCGACGCTGTTTCGCCGGAGAATCCAAAATGTTAACGCTTTACCGCCACGAAGCTGGAGAGCATGCCCACGGCCGTGAGCACGCCCGCCAACAGCAGGACCTGCGCTGCAGGCAGGAACGAGAGGCGGAAAAAGTACGGAGGAAAGTTCAAAACGTTTTCCAGGGAGAGTTGGACGATTTTGAGCATGCCCAGGGCCAGCAGGGCGCCGACCAAACCTTGCGCCGTGCCGCCCGCGATGAGCGGCAGATTGATATACCAGTCCCTGGCTCCCACGATGCGCAAAATCTCGATTTCATCGCGCCGGAACATTTGCGAGAGCTTGATGGTGTTGCCCACCACAAGGGCAAGCACCACCAGCAGGAAAATGACCAGCGGCCACAACAGATTGCTCGAAAGCTTGGACCACGCGCCCGATAACTCGGTACGCATGGGATTAAATCGCACGGATTGAACCCCGGGCAACCCTTGCAGATAATCGAGCATCTCCTTGGTCCAGGTCAGGTTCTCGGCTTCGTTGATCTGTTCGTTCTGGGCTGCAGGCGGAGCAAAGGAAAGCAGCGCCGTGGCGGGCAGGGGACTGCCGCCATTTCTCCAATCCAGATCGATTTCCCTGTCCAAACTTCTGGACAGCGCGCTCATGGCTTCTTCCGGCGTGTAGGTCTGCACGTCCATGAGGTGCGGCAGGGAGGAAAAGCCCTCCCACTGCTTGCGGACCTCGGTCATCTCGGCGCCGGGTTGCCAGTACACCTGGAATAGCACGTCGCCGCGTACGCGCAGCAGTTCTTCATTGAGGTTGTGCAAAAGCAGCAGGAACAACCCGCCAAGGAAGGCGATGAGCGTGACCGCTGCCAGGGTGAGGGCCTGCGCCCACACGTTCACGCGCAGGTCAAGGAGCCCCTGGAGCAGACGACGGAATACGACGCTCACGGCTGTTTCCTCCCGGAAGCGTCATCCACCGGATGCGTTGGAGCCGCCACGGCTTCCGCGGTAGGGTTGACCATCTGCCCGTTCTCGAGCTGCAGCATCTTGGCGCCCTTGTGGTAGGTGAGCAGTTCGCGCGAGTGGGTGGCGAGTATGACGGTTGTGCCGAAGCTGTTGAAATGCTTGAATACATCCATGAGTCGCAGAGAAAGATCAGGGTCCAGGTTGCCCGAGGGTTCGTCCGCGAGCAAAAGCTGCGGATTCGTAACTACGGCGCGCGCCACGGCAACACGTTGCTGTTCGCCTCCGGACAGAACCTCGCAGCGGGTGTCCGCCTTGCGCTCCATGTCCAACCCACGGAGCACGGCGCGAACCCGTTTGCGCACCTGCTGCTCCGGCATGAGCCGGGCTTGCAGGGCCAGGGCCACGTTCTCAAATACGGTGCGGTGCGGCAGTATCTTGAAATCCTGGAATACGAAACTCACCTGACGGCGCATCAGCGGCAGCGTGGAACGGCCGATGCCGTTCATGGTGAAGCCGCAGACATCGACCTTGCCGCGGGTGACCGGCAACAGCCCGAAAAGCAGGCGCAACAGCGTGGTCTTTCCTGCGCCGGAGGGTCCAGTCACATAGAGATAGTCCCCTTTCTCCAGGGTGAAGGAGACATCCTTGAGGGCCCAGTTGGTGCCGAAATTGTAAGAAAGTCTGTTGACCTTGAGGATGGACACGTCGTGCTCCACAAGTCGCCGCATCGGGTGGTGAGGAAATGGGGTTGCCGTCCGTCAATCTACCGGGGGGCGCCCTGCTCGTCAAAGAATAAGAACACCTTGCCTTAGTTCGTGGCTCAGAACCCCCCTAGCCGCATTTCGTATAGCCGCAGGCCTGGCAAAGCAAACATCCCTCCTGGAAAGTGAGTTCGCCGCCGCAGTCCGGGCACTTCTTGTCATCCAGCCCGAATTCGTCCGGCGGGCGGTTGGTCTCCCCACCCAGGTAGCGGTTGCGCAGGGCCCAGGCGATGGCGTCCGGCAGGGACAGGAGCAGTCCCTTCTCCCGAAACACGGGACGCTCGCCGCCGATGCCTTCGAGCTGGACCACGATGTCTTCCACGTCGATGCCCGAGCGCAGCGCCAGTGAGACGAGCCGGCCGATTGCCTCGGCTTTGGCCGTTACGGAGCGACCGGACTTGCCGATGGTCGCGAAGACCTCGAAGGGTTGGCCGTCCACCTCGTTGATGGTCAGATAGAGCACGCCGAGACCGGTGTTGATCTTCTGGGTGAAACCGAACACCACGTCCGGCCGGGACCGAACGCTGCGTTCCCGCACGCCGAGGTCTTGCGTGGACTGCTCGGCCAATTTTCCCTCGCCCGTGCACAGCACCTGGCCGGTCTTACTGCCGTCGCGATACACGGTTACGCCTTTTACGCCCTGGCGGTACGCCTCCAGGTAAATCTCGCGGATGTCGTCTTCCGTGGCCTCGTTGGGCAGATTCACTGTTTTGGACACGGCGTTGTCAGTGAACCGCTGGAAGGCGGCCTGCATGGCCAGATGGGACTTGGGCGGAACGTCCATGGCCGTTCGGAAGACCCGCACGAGGGCGTCTGGCGCGTCCTGGCACCCGTGGAGGCGTCCCGTCCGGCGCACGTGGGCGAGTATGGCCTGTTGCCGCTCCGGGTCGGCCACGGTGCGTTCCACGAATCTCGCAAACACCGGATTGACCTCCACGAGTTTCTCGCCGTCCAGTACGTTACGGGTGAACGAAAGGGCGAAACAAGGCTCGATTCCGGATGAGCAGCCGGCAATGATGGAGAGCGTGCCTGTGGGCGCGATAGTAGTTGTGGTTGCATTGCGGTATGGACCTTCACCACGTTCCATATAAACGCTTTCCTCGTATGCCGGAAAGGGGCCGCGTTCGTCAGCCAGCAACCGGGACGCAATGCGGCTCTCACGCTGCACAAGATCCATGACCTCGTGTCCGAGCTGCAATGCCTCATCTGAATCATATGGTATGCAGAGGGCATAGAGACAATCGGCCCAACCCATCACGCCGAGCCCAATCTTGCGGTTTTTGCGGACCATTTCCGCAATGGCGTCCAAGGGGTAGACGGAAGCGTCGATCACGTCGTCCAGAAAACGAACCGCAAGATGCACCACCTCGGCAAGGTGTTCCTTGTTCAGGAACGGTGCACCGTCCTCGCCTTCGATCACGAAGCTGGACAGGTTTACCGAGCCGAGGTTGCAGGCCTCGTACGGCAGCAGAGGCTGTTCGCCGCAGGGGTTGGTGGCCTCGATCTCGCCCTGCGCGGGCGTAGGGTTGTCCCTGTTGATGCGGTCCAGGAAGATGATGCCGGGGTCGCCGCTCGCCCAGGCCTTCTTCACGAGCATGTCGAATACCTGGGCCGCCTCCAGCCTTCCGCGCACCCTGCCGTCGCGGGGGTCGAACAACTCGTATGCCTCGCCGGCCTCGACCTGCTCCATAAATTCCTGGGTCAACGCCACGGAAAGGTTGAAGTTGTTGAACTCGCCCTCACATTCCTTGGCCTTGATGAACTCGATGATGTCCGGATGGTCCACCCGCAGGATGCCCATGTTGGCGCCGCGGCGCGCACCGCCCTGTTTGATCTGCTCGGTTGCGGTATTGAATATCCGCATGAAGGAGAGCGGACCGGAAGCGATGCCGCCGGTGGTGCCCACCCGCGCCCCGGCGGGACGCAGCCGGGAAAATGAAAACCCGGTTCCGCCCCCGGATTTATGGATGAGCGCGGCATGTTTGAGGGAATCGAAAATGCTTTCGATGGAGTCTGGAACCGGAAGCACGAAACACGCCGCGAGTTGACCCAGAGGCGTGCCGGCGTTCATCAGAGTAGGCGAGTTGGGCAGGAACAGTCCCCGAACCATGACGTCGTAGAACACCCGCGCCAGATCCTCCGGCTTCCAGGGGCTTTTCTCGTACTTGCCCTCTTCAGCGGCCACGAAAGAAGCAACCCGCCAGAAGAGCTCGGTCGGCGTCTCCTTGGCGAGTCCTTTCTCGTCCTTGCGCAGATATCGCTTGACCAGCACGGTCTCGGCGTTCGGGTTGAGTTCGGGTTGTTCCAGGTCCGCGGGCATGGAGAGCTGTGGGGTCGTGCTCATGGATCAGTACTCAACATCCTCGATATATTGGTTGAAACGGCGAATTCCCGTGTCGGGCCGATCAGCATATAGCAAGGCTTCCTCTTTGAAAAGCACGCTCCGGAATCGACGCGGTGCGTCGCTCAAAACCTCACCGCACCAGAATGACGGCGGTGACGAACATGATGAGCGCCACGACAGAGCCCCCGTAGAACACTCCCTCCATGCCAAAGAAGGCATACAGACTGCCCATGAGCAGCGGCCCGATTGTCTGGCCGAGACGCAGGACCATGCCGTTGACCGCCATAAACGCGCCCCGTTGCTCCATGGGCGCAAAAGCCGTCAATAGCGACTGCGCGGCCGGAAGATTGAGCCCCTGCCCGAGTCCGAACAACGCTATGGGCAGGATGTACCACCAGAGACCGTCCATATGCGGCAGCAGCGCGCAGGCCGTGGCATATACGAGAAACGCAATCTTGAACAAGCGACGCTCGGAAAAACGCATGGCGAGCCGGCCCAGCTGGGAGGCGACCAGCGCCGTTACCAGCGACGCCGCCGAAATTATGCAGCCTATGGCAAAGCTGGTCGCGCCGAACGCCTCGTGCAGGTACACGGGAAGATAAGTGAGTACCGGACCGTACAAGATAATGAACGTTGATAAGGAAGCCAGCAGAAGGCCGAGCACCTGCGGATTGCGGATCCCTGCCCAAATCGCAAGGAAATATTCACGCAGCTTCTGATGTTCTGTGGGTTCGGGATTATCGAGCCTGGTGAGCACTATCCAGGCCAGGGGAATGGCGAAAACCGGCAGAAAGAACGGAGCGAACCAGCCGAAAAAGGCCAGCGAACCCCCGAGTACGGGGTACACAGCCACGGCCAGGGCGAGCACGCTGGCATTGAGCCCCAGAGCCGTGGCTCGTCTGGTGCCGCTGAACAGGTCTCCGATGATGGTTATGTTCAGCGCGCCGAGCGCCGCCGCGCCCACTCCCTGCAAAAACCGCAATACGAGCAGCAGGGTGAAGTCCCGCGCAAACCCGCAGGCGAAACCAGCCAAGCCGAACAGGAACAACGAGGGCACGATAGTCCGCTTGCGGCCGTAGCGGTCGGCCAGCACGCCCATGATCGGCGTGAGCACCACGCCGGGTATGGTGAACGACGTGACCACGAGGCCGATCTGGTGCGGAGAGACGCCCAGGACCTCCATAACCAGTGGAAAAGCTGGCGTCACGGAGGCGACACCGAGCACCACCATAAGTGTGATGCCAAAACATATCAGCAGGTTTCGATCAAAAAAAAGATGTTTCCCCGCGTCCGGCTCAAGACCGCACGACGCGTCGGGGGATTGCGTGTCGCTCACGAGTGCTCCCAGATAGAATCGTTTCGCCGGCTGTGCGGCAAAGAAGCACACTGTAGGGAAAAGGCGAAAGCGCCACAAGGGGCGGGCGTGGTCGCGTGGTTACCGTCAGGCCCTTGCGATTATCGTGCGGTTTCTATTCTTCCGAGGTTTCCGCCAGCATCTCACGATGCTTTCTGTAGAGCCCACGGAACTGGTCATAGGTCAGACCCAAGAGTTCGGCCGCGCGGCGCTGGTTAAACTGCGTTCTGACCAGGGCGTCGCGTAGCGCAATGCGCTCCACCTCGGCCAGGCGATCCTTGAGCGGTGTATCATACCGGCTCTCGCTTTTCGTAAAAGGATCATATCCCGAGGCAGTCCCGGCTTCGCTCGTCAGTTTGGGCGCGGCGGGTTCCTCACTTGCCGGCTCACGTTGCGGTCTGTATGGCGATTCAAAGGGATCGAACACCAGATCTTCACTCCGGATGACCCTGCCTGCGCTGCGAACAACGGCCCGCTCCACCACGTTCTTCAGCTCGCGCACATTGCCGGGCCATTCGTATTCCATCAGCCGGCCCATGGCCTTCGGCGTGAACTCGGGCAACTCGCCGTGCCCTGCCTCCGACGCCATGCGCGCGGCGAAATGGGCTGCCATGAGGGGTATATCTTCCCCGCGATTCCGCAAAGGCGGGAGGGTCAGCACCTCGAAACTCAGCCTGTCGAGGAGATCGCGCTTGAAACGCCCCGCAGTGGCCAGCGAAGGCAGATCCTCGTTGGTGGCGGCGATGATCCGCACGTCCACGGCCGTGGGCTCGGAAGAACCGAGCCGCTCGAACACGCCGTACTCCACCACGCGCAATATCTTCTCCTGCAGGGTCATGGACATGTTAGCCAGTTCATCGAGAAACAAAGTGCCGCGATCGGCAACCTCGAAACGACCGCGCCTGCGCGCTCCAGCGCCGGTGAAGGCGCCGGGCTCGTGGCCGAAAAGCTCTGCCTCCTGGAGCGAGGGAGCGAGGGCAGCGCAGTTGAGGGTGACCAGCCGGGCCTGCCAGCGCCCGGAAAGGTAGTGGAGCCTGGCGGCGGCGAGTTCCTTGCCTGTGCCCCGCTCGCCCACGATGATCACGGGTCTGTCCACGCGGGCCACGCGGGCCAGCTCGTCGCGAAACGAAAGAAAAGCCTCGCTGCTTCCCACGAGGTCGATGGAGGCCGGGTCCTGTCGCATGAGCGTCATGTGGTTATTATTACCGTAGTCGAGCAAAAAAAACCAGAAGTTGGTTTATGAAACCTTATCCAGAATGACCCCACACCATGTCTTCCGTGGCAGGATATCCTTGCTATTCCGGCGGATGTGATTAAATGCACCACGTTGGCATGCATCCTGCCTAAAAATGCGCATCAGGATGAACGCCAACCGCCGCCAAACGCGGCGAGAACGGAGGACCGTATGGGTATTTTCACTCGCTTCAAAGACATCGTCAGCGCGAACATCAATGCGATGCTCGACCGCGCCGAGGATCCCGAGAAGCTCATCAAGCTCATGGTCCGCGAGATGGAAGACACGCTCGTGGAGCTCAAGGCCGCCTGCGCAGCGACCATGGCGGATCGTTCACGCGCGGCGCGCGAGATGGCAGACGTGCAGGAACGGGTGGATACCTGGGCCGCTCGCGCCGAGCTTGCCGTGCAAAAGGGCCGTGACGATCTGGCCCGCGAAGCGCTGCTGGAAAAGCGCCGGCATCAGGAACGCGCCGACCATCTCGATGAAGAGCTCACCAAGCTGGACGCCCTCGTGGAGCAATCGCAGGACGACATCCACGCCCTGGAAGACAAGCTGGAAACCGCCCAGGAAAAGAAGCGGCTCCTGGTGCAGCGGCACATCCGCGCGAACACCCAAAAGCGCGCCAACGAGGACATGCGCCGCGCCGAGAGCCAGGACGCCATCCTGCGTTTCGAGCAGTTCGAACAGCGTATCGAGCGCATGGAAGCCGAGGCCCACATGAGCAAGCCGCGGAACCGCAGCAGCCTCGAGGAAGAGTTCGCCAAGCTCGAATCGGACGGCGACGTGGAGGAGGAACTCGCAAGCATGAAGCAGGGCAGAAAGAAAGCGCCTGCAACTGGACAACCAGCCTCCGGGGACACTAAGGAATGATGAAAATCGCCTCCGCCACAAGTCCGGAGTAATGCGCCATGTTCCATATGTCCTTCATGTTTCTGTTCTGGTTTGTTATCGTGCCGGTCACGCTGGTCATGCTCATCGTCTATGTGATGACCCGCGTTTTCCGACGCTCCGAGTGCGAGGATGAACTCGCCGCCCGCAAAGAAGAGGCGCGCATCAACCAGGAATTCGCCGACTCCATGGACCGGCTGGAACGACGCATCGAGTCCCTGGAAACGATTCTGCAAGACCAAATGGACGCAACCGGCGCGGAGGAGGCCCCTCCCCCGCCGCCTGACAACGAGGAGCAACGATGAACTTCGGTAAACAACGTCATGGACCATACCGCGCCCGCGACGGCGCCATTCTCGGCGTGTTCAAGGGGCTGGCGCAGCATTTCGACTTCTCGGTGTTCTGGCTGCGGCTCCTGGGCGTGGTGTTTCTGCTGGGTACAGGTTTCTGGCCGGCCGTGATCATCTACCTGCTCGCCGGGTTGATCATGAAGCCGAGGCCTCGCGTGTACGGCGATTACTGCAGCGATACAGACCATGCAGCCTGCGAAAACGGCGGCCGGCCCTCCCGGGCGACGGCGCTCAGGAGCCGTTTCGACCGTCTCGAACAGCGCATCCGACGCATGGAAGACGTGGTCACGAGTCGCGAGTTCCAGTGGGATTCGCGTTTCAGCCGTCGTCAGTCGCGCTAGGCCGCAACCGCTTCCCAACGATAATAAAAGCGCGCACCCTGATGTGATGGGTGCGCGCTTTTTTTTTATTCGAAACCATTCGCACTTGAGTCCGGAATATTAGACACAAGAAGCCACCGACCAGCGCCGATGAACCGACCAGCGCCGATGAATGGATAAAAAACATCATTTGCGCACGAGCACCACGCCCAGAACGACGAACGCCACGCCTAAGATCCTGCTGAGGGACGCGGTTTTCACCGGAAAATCGAGCAGCCCGTAATGGTCCACGACGAGCGATGCGAGCATTTGCGCGAACACGATGGTCGCGAGCATGGTGGTGGCCCCCAGCCGCGGCGCCAGGTAGATGGTGGAGCTTACGAAAAAGGCGCCGAGAAATCCCCCTGTCCAGTGCCACCAGGAAGTCTGGGCAACGGCTTCGCGCACGTTGAGACCATTGCGCGCCAGAATCAGAAAGACGGCCAGGGCCATGGTGCCCACGAGAAAAGACATGAAGGCGGCCGAGGTGGGCCCGCCTATATGGCGGCCGAGTCGCGCGTTTATGCCCGCCTGCACGGGAACGCACATTCCCGCGGCCAGGGCCAGTATATAATAGGGCCAGTACATGTGAATCATCCTCCAGTAAATATGCCGGAACCATCCGGCACGATAGACCGCATGGTCAATGCGGGCAAGGCGCGCCGGAGAACCCAATGGCGCGCGTATTCATGAACGCGGTCATTAGACGGTCATGTCACGCCATCGTCACAGGATGTAGACGCATCGAACTTTCTGTTGATTCCTGAGCCGCGTATCGTACAGAATGGAGCCGGAACATCACCATGGACGCCTCGGAAATCATCATCATCTTCAGCAACGCATCGCTCATCATCCAGGTGGAGTATGTCCTCCTGCTCATGATGTCGCTGGCGTGCTGGGCCATCATTTTCGCCAAGGCCATCCAGTTCCGCAAGGCGCGCAGGGACGAAGAAATGGATCTGGATACAATCCGCCGGGCGAAAACGCTGGACGAGATAGTCAAGGGTCTGCCCTACAGCGACGACACAGTCTCCAGCTCCCTTATTCGTGAAGGCGTTCTGGAGCACGAGCAGCTCGAGAAGGTGGAGGCCAGCCCCGGGGAGCGTGCCCGCATCCTGCTGGAAAACGTGCGCCAGGCCATGCACGAGGAAAGCTTCGCCATCTCCCGCCGGTTGTCCAGGGGACTGGGATTCCTGGCCATGTCGGCCAACGCGGCGCCGCTC
>JBMCLC010000013.1:0-11234 GCA_048614715.1 Oceanidesulfovibrio sp. | reverse complement strand
CCCTCGTGGTAGGAGGGCAGAACAAAGAGCCGGGCGTGTGAGTAGAGCTCGGCCAGGTCGTTGCCCCGCACGTAGCCGGGCATGACGATGCGGTCGCTGTTCTCTGCGGCCTGGAAAAGTTTGCGCTTGTACTCGGAATCGTGGTCCGAGTCCCCTGCTATGACGAGCTTCATGTCCGCCGGCGCCCGCTCGAATGCGTCCATGAGGTCGTGCAGCCCTTTTTCCGGCACGAGGCGGGAGACGGCCAGCACGTATCCGCCGGGCTCCACGCCGAGCCGCGCCAGGTACTCCGTGGATGGTGTCCTCGGCCGCACAGTCACGCCGTTGGGTATGACCGTGGTCCTGGAGCAGCCGTGCTTCTTGACGAGTTCATCACGAATGCTCTCGGAGATGACGATGACGCGGTTGGAGAATGTGCAGCCCAGCCGCTCGCCGAGCTTGAGCATCCGCTTCGCGAAGCCGCCCCATTTATCGCGGTTGTAGTCGTGGCCATGATGTGTGGAAACCACGCGCAGGCCGAGCAGCCGGCCCAACGGCACGAGCAGGGAGGGGCCTATGGCGTGGACGTGCACGATGTCCGGCTTGTATCGCCTGGCGGCGAACATGGCCCGAAAGGTATGGACGATGGCCTCGAACCGCGTAGTCGTGGGACAATTGATGGACACGAATGCGACGCCGTTCCACTTCGCGCCCTCGTGCGTCTGATACGGAGCGCGTACAGATACGATTACATCGTGGCCCATGGCTGCGATACGCGGATACAACTCTTCGCTGTGTCGCTCCACGCCCCCTGGCACGTCAGGAAAACCACGGAGACCTGTGACAAATATCTTCATGCCTATCCTGTATCATGCTTCCATCAGTCGCAGAAGACCACGCATGTGCATATCCGGATTGAAATGCGTTTTGAATCTGTGAAGCGCACCACGCGAGAGCTCGACACGAAGCGCATCATCATGCCAGAGCCGGTGGATTGCATTCCCCAACGAAACAGCATCGTTCGGCTTCACGAACAACCCCGCCTCCTCCTCGCCCACCTGGTCGCGTAAACCACCCAGCGGCGTGGCAATGATTGGCTTGCCTGCCGCCAGAGACTCGAACACGGACATGGGCGAATTGTCATGCCAGATGGACGGCGCCACGGTGAACGCGCTGCGTCGGAGCAGGTCGTCCAGCTCATCGCGCTCCACGAAACCCCTGAACTCGATATTGTTCGCGAGTCTTCCGGCCTGCTCCCTGAGCGACTCGTGCTCGGGTCCGGCGCCCGCCAGCACCAGCGGTATATCCCTGTTGCCTTCCACGTCCATGGCGTCCAGCAGGTAGTCCAGCCCCTTTTCCTCGCTGAGGCGGCCCAGATACAGAACAAAGGTGCGGTCGGTCTGCAAATCCTGCTCGGCGAGGTCCGCTTCCACATTCACGAGGCTCGGCAGGTAGTGGACCTTGTCCTCGCCGAACCCCATGTCCACAAGTTGGTCGCGCATGAAGGATGACGGGCAGACGAACGCATCGACCCGCTCGTACAACTTCATGATTCTGTGAAGTTTCATGGAAATGATGCGACCCATGGTCGCGGGCAGCGAGTGCTTGACGCATTTGTCCGGGATTGCGCGCAGCAGACTTTCCTTGCATTCCAGACAGACACGACGATTCTTGAAAAAGTACTGTTCCGGACACAAAAGGTTGTAGTCGGACAGCCGATGCAATACCCGTTTCTTATTTTTCTTCGCTACATGGATGACGCTGGGCGAAATGTAGTTCGCTATGTTCAGGCAGTATACGACATCGATATCGTAGTCAGATATCATTCGCTGCGCCTTTGCGGCTGCTTCTTGTGAATAGATTGAACGGAAAAAAAGCTTGGCTGCAGTTACCGGACTCGTGCCTGAAGCATGGTGGCTTTTCCTGTTTGGATATGGAGAGCTGATGAAGTATCTGGAGTACTCGGACTCAATATTGTTCTCCACATCAAGGCACAGTGGATACGTCTTGTGGCCAAGCGCTTCGAGCTTGCCCGTGACATTGAACATGTAGCTTTCCGGACCGCCCGTGACGAAATGGTATTTATTGACCAGAAGGATATTCATGGTTTGTGCGATCACTCCGTGCCGTTTTGGAGTCCCAGGAATCCGGCCCCGGTGTTCTCGACTATGCCCGACGTAATTTTCAACCCGTGCACGATCTGGGAACCGTCATCCTGCGGGAATTGGGTATCCGCCTCTCTGCCCTCGAATCTGTGCACGATATTCTTCTCTTCATATTTGCCGTCGGCTTCAAATACACCTTCAGGCTGTTCTGCAAAAATCCGCGCATCACCATGCAGATGGAATCCTTGACTATAATGTACCAGCCCTCGTCGATCATGCAGGGGTCGTCTTCTGCTGCCGATGCTGACCACCGTATTGAACTTCTTCGCACGCCAGCCTCCACTGGCCATCGCGTGCAACATCACGGAGATATAATGGCGCAGCAACATAGCACAAGAAATAATATGCGCCTGCTCTCATGCATTGCCAGACCGGGCCTATGCATCGCCATGTATTGCGTCAACCATTATTTCATGCATTATCATTTCTACACTATGCCGGGGATGGCTCGGAAACAGTTCCGGTTTCTCGCCCATTTTCTTCAACGGCGATTGTCTTTGTGCTCTCGATACCGTGACAGATCATGACCACAATAATCATCATCATTGGGTGATACATGAAACCGGAGCCGAAAAACGTTCCCACAATGCTTCCCAGGGCAATGGCGTTGACCAACGGCATGTCCTTGTACTTGCCAAAGATAGATTTTGCTCCATGGTACAGAAGAACCCAGAGCAGTATGCTGGTGCCGATCAATCCGAAACTCACAAGCCATTTAATGAACTCGGAGTGTGGATGGAATCCGCCCAAAGTGCCATGGAACGTGCGCATCGGATTGATGATCATGTACGAGAGCGTGCCCCAGCCGAGAATCGGCCTCTTTTCGAATTGATTGAACAACAAACTCCAGTTCACGATACGCCATTTACTCGATTCGCCGAGATAGCTTTCCGGCTGGTCCTGCCAAATAAACACGAAGTCCTGCAGGTTATCCGAAAACTCTATCATCCTGTCCTGCCAGAAGAACTCACCGGCCACCACGAACACGACAACGATCAGGCCGCCCATGAAGGCGATCTTGAACAGGCTTCTCTTGAACAGGTAGTACAGGCCGATGGCGGTGCCGAAGAGCAACAAGGCGGACAAGCTCTTGGTGGCGCCAAGGCCGATGAACAGGCCGCCGGCCGTGACCAGCCTGAACATCTTGTTCAGATGATCGGAAAAGATGACGTAGAGGAACAGGATGGCAAATGTCACACCGATGTAGTTGTGGTGAGCAGCGGGCCAACTCGCACGATCCACCATGCCACCAGCCACAGTGAGACCGGAATAGTACCCTATCATTCCGTATATGAAGATGATCGTCATCAACAGGCCGTTGTAGCGGCTCGTCCGCAGCAGAACTCCGTTGCGCATCAGCCAGTAGAAACAGATGAGCGACAGGGGCTTGGCCAGTTCATACGCTATCTCCATGGTCAGCAATGAACCAAAGTTATAGTAAGAGATCAGCCCCCACACCGCGTTGACCGCGAAGAACACGAGCAGGAACTTGATGAAGAAGTAGTCGGTATACAGCTTGCGGATTTTGCCCAAGGCTACGGCGCCGAAGAACAGACCAATGAACAACGCGCCTATCAATGCGCTCAGTGGCTCGACCAGTTCGGAAAAAACTCGAATGATAATCAAAAGGTATGCAGCCATGTCAATCGCCTCTCCACAAGGGCGTGTCCGTAGTTTCGCGTTGTTTTGGCTGTGTCTGCGGCGGGCTTTGCATATGATTTTCGCCTGTGCGGGCGGGCCTTTCTGCTGGAAAGTATGGTGCCCGCATTGTGTGCACTATAGTGCTTCCGCCGCGCGGCGTCCAACACGGATTGAACATTCCGCGGACGCGACGTCCTCCCTGCTGCCTGGGCACAATAACGGGCACAAAGAAACGCCCCCCGGAGCGTTCCGGAGGGCGTTGATTCCCTTGGCTGCCTAATAAGCTTCCGTCGATGAGAAGCAGTGCTTGATGGTCTTGCCGATGATGATCAGATCCAGGAGCAGCGACCACTTGCGGATGTATTCCAGGTCGAAACGCACACGGCCTTCCATCTTGTCCACGGTGTCCGTCTCTCCCCGATAGCCGTTGATCTGCGCCAGGCCGGTGATGCCGGGCTTGATCTTGTGGCGGAGCATGTAGCCGTTGATGAGCTTCCTGTACTCCTCGTTCATGGCCACGGCGTGCGGCCTGGGGCCCACCACGCTCATGGTGCCGAGCAGAACGTTGATGAACTGCGGCAACTCATCCAGGCTCGACTTCCTCAGGAACGCGCCGATCCTGGTTACGCGGGGATCGTCCCTGGTGGCCTGGACGAACTCGTAACCGTCTTCCAGCACGCGCATGGTGCGGAACTTGAAGACGCGGATGGGTTCGCCATTGAGTCCGTAGCGCCACTGGATGAAGAAGACCGGTCCCTTGGACGAGAGCTTCACGGCCAGGGCGATGACCAGCATGAGCGGCGAGATGAGCAGCAGGATCACGCTCGAGAGCACTATGTCCGAAAGCCTCTTGATGACCGAGCTCACGCCGTGGAAGGGGCTCTCCCAGAGCGCTATGGTTGGCGTGCCGCCCAGATAGTCTGTCTGGCCGGAAAGCAGCAGGCCGTAGGAGAACATGTCCGGTGCTATGTAGACGGACGCGGTGGAGTCCGAAAGCGAGCTCACCAGCCGCTTGATCTTCTTTTCCTTGCGCATGGGCAGCGCGATGTAGACGAGATCCACCTTCATCCTGTTCACGTAGTCCATGATGTCCTTGGTGGTGCCCAGAATGGGCAGCCCGTCCACCGGCTCCTGCTTCGCGTCGTCAAACAGGCCGAGCACGCGGATGCCCAGACCCGGCTGCTTCGCGATGGCCTCTCCAATCCGCCGACCCGTACCCCCGGCCCCCACTATAACGGCTCTGCGCGTGTTGCGGCCGTTTCTGCGCACCAGACGCAAAGACATGCGCATGGTCACACGCATCACCATGAGAACGACGAGCCAGCCCAGGAACCACTGTCCCACGAGAACCCGCGAATAGACCTGGTTCACCTTGAGCAGCGCGCCGGCCACAGCCAGGCTTATGAACAGCATGATACATCCGGTGACCACGCTGCGCAGCTCGGGGAGAATGCCCCCCGTACGCCAGCCACGGTACGCCCCTGCAAGACTCATACATGCCGGCGTCGCAAAAGCGATGAGCAGGGTGAGCGCCTCGTATTGGACCTGCACATCCGGCGGGATGCCCTGCATTTTCCAGACAGCAAGGAAAAGTCCGCCAGCCAGGATCGCATCCGCCACTTGCAAAGCGGAGTACGCGAGATGTTGATATGGATTGTCGATGCGGTTCATGGCTGCCCCCCTTCGCTGGGTTCCACTTGTTACCCAGAGCATCGCAAGGGTCATGCCATAGTGCGAATTTAACAGTATCTTTATTTATTTTAATAGAATGGGGTCAGAGGTCCGACTTCCGATCCATGCAGACCGGACAGCCTGGCCGGCCAGATGTCGGTTCTGCTCGGACTTGTGCTGGTTTTTCCGGACTGGGAGAGCACATCAGGTGCAGTAGGCCACGGAGAAGTGGTCAAACACCGTCTGCATGCGGATCGATTCGATCGAGGAGATCGACGGGGGCAGGTCGTATCGCACGGCGCCGTGGCGAATCTTGAGCCCGGACTTTCGGCACCGTTCACAGTACAGATAATTGAGGTTGTGCAATACCTCGCTGGCTATTTCACGATCCTTGTACAGGTCCACGGCTCCATGCTCCCGCAGGGGGGAGGCAAGCTGGCTCAGCAGGCTTTCCGGCAGGCTGACGCCGAAATAGGCAATGCCGCCGCGGCTGCGCTGTTCCATGTACACACGTGCGCCTCCCTCGTCGTCCGGCAGTTCGTGCTCCAGACGCACCGCCTTGGCCAAAAAGCCGATGCGGAAAAAGTACGTCCGGGTAATGTCGTAAAGGCGCAGGAGCGTCTCGCCGTGCTGCGCGTTGGCGAGGATTGCGGTTATTTCCTCCTCATGGGCGAGCATGAGGGTCTGGTAGATGTTCAGCTGCGCCACAAGGGCGTCCTGGGAGAGGATGTTTTCCTTGATCAGGGCCTCGCCCAGATAGATATGGTTGTTGGCCTGGTCGTCAAGCAGGGTGTCGAGCTGCTCGTGCTCGATGAATCCCATTGCCACGGCCAGCTCGCCGAACCGGCGCGGATCGTTGTGCTGCTGCTCCAGAATCGCGGTGATCTGCTCCGGTGTGAGCAGGTGTTGCTCGACCGCGAGCCTGCCGAGCAACGCGTTGCTGTGCTTCTGCCTGCTGATGGCGCGGTCGAGCTGTTCCGGGCTTATGATACCCGTTTGCACGAGGTGTCTTCCAAAAAAACACTGGCGTGGACGTGTCGGCACTATTCACCTTTCTTCGGACTCGATATCCCATGAAAAAGTTCCAGGAGGAAAACTGATGTCCATCTTCTCCAGATAGCTCACCACTTTTCGGCCCGGTACCTCATGCTTAGGCACGATATGCTTCAGTTCCTCGGGGTCTTGCGTATAGCGGACCACCATGGGCACGACCTCGCGCCAGTCCCATCGCCATGACTCCAGCGAGCGCCGGGCGAACACTATGCCATCCTGCCGCAGCTTCGCGCGCATGGGTCCTTCCGGCATCAGGGTGGCCAGCCACAAGCGGTGTTCGGCAAGGCGGCTGAGCAGCCGGGCGTCGTTGGGCCGCAGTCTCAAAGCCTGTACAAACGCCTGCTCGGCCTCGGCCATATCCTGGAAATCGCCCTGCACGATGAAGTTCTTCAGGTGGCTTTCTCCGAGATAGAGCCAATACCGGCCGTTCACGGGGTCGCGAGCCAGCGCGTTCGTATAGACCTCCGCCGCTTTTCTGGCGTGCAGGGAGCGCAGCACCCTGCTCTGGGCGTTCTGGCTCTGGTAGATTGCGCCAAGCTTGGCCCACACTGACGGATCGCTCGGGTTGATGTCCAGCGCCGCGAAGACAGACTCGAAGCCGCACGGTTCCACTGTGCGCTTCATGGGGTTGCGTTCGGTCGCGCAGATGTTCTCGGCTATGGCGTGGCTCATGGTCTTGTCCAGAAGCAGCCCAGCCGTCACAAGGCCAATACCCAATAACGTAGCCGCCACGGCCTTGTTGTTGACCGTGAGGCCCTGCTCCCAGAAATCGATGACTATGCCGTGCTTGGTGTGGCGCATGGTGAGCACGGCAGCCAGCAGAGCCGTGACGATGGTCAGGGTCAGGGCGTTGGCCGGTATCTGCATGTTGAAATCGCTGAACGAATGCAACGCTATGCTGATGAGGCCGGTGATGAGCCCGAGGCCGATGCTGGTTATGAAGACGTCGTGCCGTGTCCGCCATATCCTGAAGCTCCAGGCCAGCAGGAGGATGAACCCGCCCGCGGCCAGCACCAGCCCCGGCACGCCGGCCTCGGCCGCTATCTGCAGCCAGTCGTTGTGGGCGTAGATCAGCTCGAAGCGCCCGCCGTACCGTGGCAGACTGTGCGCGAGATACGTTTCCTTGAAGTTGCCGAGTCCAGCTCCGGTGGCGGCGTATTCCCCCACCAGGGGCAGCACAGAACGGCTTATCTCGATGCGGTGGTGCAGCCCCTCCTCACTCTCGAAACGCATCAGGGTCTGCTCCAGGCCGATGCTCAGCCCGAGCACCAGGCCGATGGCCACGACCACGGCCAGGGCCTTGGTCGCCACGCTGTATTTCTTGAAGAACAGCAGGTGCACGCCCATGATGCACAGGCTGAGAAAAAAGGCGATGATGCCGCCGCGCGAGCCGGTGAGCAGCAGCCCCACGAACAAAACCGCGGCCACGGTGTAGCAGGCCGCCGGCCTGGCCCAGCGCTCCAGCCTGGAGGCATAGGCGATGACCTTCTGGCGCCAGCTCTCCCTATGCCAGGCGTACGGACGCGGCGCCGTTGCTCTTACGCGCTGCTTTTTGATGCGGCCTTCCGTGGCCTCGACAACTTTTCGCGGCAGCCTGCGCTCCGAGTGCAGATGGATTACCCAGAACGTGAATCCGAGCCACAGCGGCAGGACCATCTCCAGAAAGCCGGCCAGATGGTTGCGGTTGAAATACGTCCCGCTCACGAAGGATTCGTGCAGGTCCTTGACCCACCACCAGATGCGCGGCGTGTGTGAATACGCCTGCACCGACCCGTAGAAGATCTGGAACAGGGCAAATGCCACGAGCACGAGGACGGCGGCCATGACCCGCCTGCGACCGCGCAGGCAGTAGAGAAACACGAAGAACGCGGCGAGGTACGAAGCCAGCTTGGCCAGCCACAGCCACGTGGCGTGCGGCGAGACACTCAGGGTAAGCCAGCTGTCCGGATCGACAGCGCCGATGCGCACAAGCTCGGCAAACTGCCGGGTCCGCTCTGGGGAGAGTATGCCCACCAGCCATTGCGGCAGCGGCGCGAGTTGCACGAAACCGAACGCCATGAGCAGGAACGGCACGAGAAAGACCGCAGGAGGCAGGTGCAGGGGCTCCTTATACAGAAACAGCCGTACCATGCGGATGAGCATGAATAGGATGGCCAGCCCCAGCATGACCGCGGCCATACGGGCGTAGCCCCATATGAAGATGCCCCCGAAGGCCAGCTGCACCATGCCCAGGGTGAGCATGATCAACACCAGGACAAGGTCCTTGAGCCTGAAACCCTTGCGTGCGTCCAACATCAACGCCCCCACAAGAAGGAGAAAAAGGATCGTTTGGGCGGGGCCAGCTCTATGGGAGGCGGCGGTTCGTAGGGTTCGCCCCGGAGCACCATCGACGGGACCTCCTCCACCATGCGCCGCGCCTCTGCTTCATCCTCCAGCAGCTCGGCGGCCGCCTCCACAGCCATGCTCATTTTGGGGGTTCTGTGTCTGTAGGAATGAGCATCGCTCGCGATGATGTGGGCCATGCGCCTGGTCACCAGTATTTCCGCGCATTCCTTGGCTTCGTGACCGAACCCGCCGGTCAGGCTCAATGCCGTGAGCTGCATGAGCACGCCGGCGCGCACCAGCGGCAGGATGCTCTCCGGATCGCGCTGCACGCTGCCGATGCGCTCCGGGTGCGCGAGGATGGGGTAGATGCCGTGCGTCTGCAGATTGAAGACGAGTTGTTCCACGGCGGCCGGGACCTCCTGGTCCGGTAATTCGAGCAGCAGATAGCAGCCGTCGTTGAGGGTCAGGGTTTCGCCCGCTTTTACGGACTCGGCCAGGTTCGGGGAGATATGCGCCTCGCAGCCAGGATAGATGGTCAGGTCCAGCCCGACCTTTTGTATCGCCCTGTTGAGTTTGCGGACTTTCTCACGAACCACGTCGGGCCTGGAACTGTAGAGGCCATTGCGGTGGTGGGGGGTGGCGATGATGCCCTTCACCCCGTCCTCCACCGCAATTTTGCACATCTTGAGGGTCACGCTGGGGTCTCTTGCTCCATCATCAAAACTGGGAATGATGTGATGGTGGCAATCGATCATGCAGCGGGAGCTCCCTCGCGCGTCTTCTTTCTCCTGCTCCTGCGGCCCGTATCGTCAGATGCGTAGTAGTAATAGTAGTACTGATAGTAGTAATACCCTTCCTTCTCCAGCTTCACGCCGTTGAGCACCACGCCCAGTATCTTCGCGTTGATCTTGCGCAGGGCGTCCAGTCCGGTGCGCACCACATCCCTGCTCGTGGCAAAGGCCCTCACGACCATGACCACACCCTCGACCTTGTTCGCGATGAGGGTGGAGTCCGTGACCGCGGTTACGGGCGGGGTGTCCACGATGATCTTGTCGAACCGCGGCTTGAGGTAGTCCAGCAGGTCCTGCATCCGCTTGCCGCCGATGAGTTCCGACGGGTTGGGCGGAATGGGCCCTGCGGGCATCACGTAGAGGTTGGGTATGCCGCTTTCCTGCACCAGGGAATCGATCTCTTCCTTGGGGTTGGCGAGGATATTGGAGACGCCGCGCAGCCGGTTCAGGCCGAGAGTCTTATGGACCATGGGCCTGCGCATGTCGCAGTCCACAATGATGGTCCTGGATCCGTTCTGGGCCATGGTCACGGCGAGGTTGATGGCGGTGAGCGTCTTGCCCTCTCCGGGTCCTGCGCTGGTCACCTGGAGCGTCTTGGGCTCCTGATCCGCCAGGGAGAAGAGCACGCTGGTGCGCAGGCTGCGGTACGCCTCGCTGGGCAGCGACTTGGGGTCGTTCACGGAAATGAGCGATCCCGGCGTGTCGCTGGCCACCCCTTTCTGGTAGGGGATCACGCCCAGGAACGGCGTGGCGAGCCAGCGCTTCACGTCCTCGGGCGTCTTCAGCGTGTTGTCCAGATACTCCAGGAAGAAGACCAGGCCAAGACCGAGCAGGAGTCCGAAAAACGCGGCCGCGGCCAGGTACAGGAATGTCTTGGGCCGCACCGGATTCGAAGGAAGCTGGGCTGCGTCCACCACGTGGATGTTCACCGTGGGCATGTCTTCGCTGACCGAGGCCTCTTTGAAGCGCTGGACCAGCATGTTGAATATCTCGCGCGCGCCCACGGCGTCGCTCTGGAGCGTTTTGTACTCGGCGGCGAGCTTGTTGAGCTCCAGCACCTGCCGTTCCTGCTTTTCCAGGGATTTGACCAGGGAATCGTACCGCGCCTTGGAGAGCTCGAACTGATTCTGGAGCGATTCCATGATCTTCATGGCCTCGGTGCGCATGCGCATTTCCAGGGTGCCCAGCTCTGCGTTCACGGCGCGTATCTGCGGGTGGTTGGGGCCGTAGGTTCTGGAAAGTTCGCTCATGCGGTTCCGCAGCTCCACCTCTTTCTGCTTGATGGAGAGGATGAGCTGATTCTCCAGCACCGCGGGTATGGAATCGAGGGGCTGGCCCTGCTCCATGAGCGAACTGGTCTGCTGGTAGCGGGTGCGGGCCTCGATCATTTCCGTTTCCGCATCCACGATCCTGGCGCGCAGATCGGAAAGCTGCCGCGCCTTGACCTCCTCGATGTTCTCGGAAAAGTCGGAAATAATGGCGTGTTCGTCCTTGAACTCCTGGAACTTGGCTTCGGCTGTTTCCACCTTGACCCGTTCCGAGGCAATGCGTTTGTTGAGCCAGGTGATGGCGTCCTGAACCGTAGACAGACGCGTTTCCAGACTGTGGT
>JBMCLC010000012.1:0-11665 GCA_048614715.1 Oceanidesulfovibrio sp. | reverse complement strand
TATCTGGTATGACGCCGGGTTGATCATCCGCCGGATTTCCCAAAGCGGTTCTTCCTCCTCCGGACCGAGGCCGGTGTCCAGCGAGGCGGGGCCGGTCTTCTCCAGGACGGTGTTCAGCCGTTGCAGGTCCGCGGCCAGGGCGTCGCGGGAGCCGTCCAGCCGGAGAAGCAACGCGGCCTCGGTGGACTCGGGCCAGGGTGTGGGCTGCACCTTGGACACGGCGGCCAGGGTTTCGCGGGTCATGAACTCCAGCGCCGTGGGCAGAATGCCGGCCGAGAAGATTGAGCGGGCGGCCTTCAGCGCTTCTTCGAGCGTGGCGTAGCCTGCGAGCAGCGAAGCCGTGGACTCGGGCCTGGGCAGAAGCTTGAGCGTGATGTCCGTGATGAAGGCCAGTGCGCCTTGCGACCCCACGAGCAGCCGCACGAGATCGAGCCCCACCACGTTCTTGTGGGTGCGGCCGCCGGGTCGGATGATCTCGCCGCCCGGGAGCACGGCGGTGAGTCCCAGCACGTACTCGCGGGTCACGCCGTACTTGAGCGCGCGCATGCCACCGGCGCAGGTTGCCACATTGCCGCCGATGGTGGATATCTTCAGCGAGGCCGGATCCGGCGGGTAGAACAGCCCGACCTTCTCCACGTGCTTCTGGAAGTCGCCGGTGACCACGCCGGGCTCTACCACGGCCACGAAATCTTCGCCGTCCACATCGAGGATGCGGTCCATCTTCAGGGTGGAGACGACGATTCCCGCCGGCCGCGGCACGCAGGAGCCCACCACGTTTGTTCCTCGGGCGCGCACGTAGACGGGCATGCGCGCCTTGTGCGCCCAGGCCATGAGTTCCTGCACCTGCTCCCGGCTCGTGGGCCGGACAACGGCCAGGGGCGGCGCGAACGTGCGGTAGGCGTCCACCCCGAAAACGCAGGTGGACTCCGCGTCGAAGAGCGCATCCTCCTCTCCGAAGGTCGCGAGGAGAAAGCGCCGTTCGTCTCTGGCGAGTGTGCGTGTGTCTACATGCTCGGACATGGCGGAGCGCCGGGCTGCTGTTAGCAGTCCTGCGAAGGATGGATCAGCGGAGCTCCCGCTCCATCTCGCGTTTGATGGCGCGGTCCTTGAGCTGCTGGCGCTGGTCGTGACGCTTCATGCCGCGCCCCAGGCCGATCTCCAGCTTGATCTTACCGCGGGCGAAGTACAGCTTGAGCGGAATGACCGTGAGCCCCTTCTGGGAAACCTTGGCCTGGAGCTGGTCTATCTCGTAGCCATGGAGCAGCAGCTTGCGAGGCCGCTCCGGTTCGTGGCCGCCGAAGCCGGCCGGCCCGGCGTTCTCATAGGGAGCGATATGCACGCCCTTGAGCCATGCCTCGCCGTCCCGGAAATCCACATACCCGTCCTTGAAGCTCACGTGGCCGTCGCGCAGGCTCTTGACCTCGGAGCCAACCAGGGAGATGCCGGCCTCGTAGGTCTCCAGAATCTCGTAGTTGTGCCGCGCCTGCCTGTTGTAGGCTATCTGGTTCGGGCTTGTTTTCTTTTTCTTGGCCATATGGTGAATGTGCCGGATCGATCCGGCTCTCTATGTCAGGTGTTACGCCGGCAGTTCCTCGTTGTCGAGGATGGAGGCGTAGAATGTCAGCTCCTCCGGAAACCGCCTGAAGATGGTGTCGCGCACGGTGTGGTTGATGGCCGAGACCTGGAAGAGCTCCTGCACTTCCCTGAGGAGGTTCTTGCAATCCTCCATGGTGGTCTGGCGGATGATGCGCTTGATGCCCGGAATGGCCTGGGGGGTGATGGAAATGGAGTCCACCCCCATGCCCAGGAGGATGGGCACGCAATACGGGTCCGAGGCCAGTTCGCCGCAGACCGAGACCTCAATGCCGGCTTGGTGGCCGGCGTCCACCACGTACTTGATGGACCGGATGATCGCCGGATGCAGCGGCTGGTACAGATAGGAGACGTGGCGGTTGAGCCTGTCTATGCCCAGGGAGTACTGGATGAGGTCGTTGGTGCCTACGGAAAAGAAGTCCACCTCGTGGGCCAGGACGTCGGCGATGAACACGGTGGACGGCAGCTCCACCATTATGCCCACCGGCATGTCCGGGTCAAAGGTGCGCCCTTCGTTCTCCAGTTCGGCCTGGGCCTCCCGCAGCACCGCCTTGGCTTCGTGTATCTCGTTGATGCCCGAGATCATGGGGAACATAAGAGCCGCGTTGCCGGACACGCTGGCCCGCAGTACGGCCTTGAGCTGGCGGCGGAAGAGTTCCCTGTGGCGCATGGAGAAGCGGATGGCACGCAGGCCCAGCGCAGGGTTGGGCTCGCGCAAATCGCCGAAGACCTTGGCGAGCTTGTCCGCGCCCAGGTCCAGGCTGCGGAACACCACTTTCCGGGGCGAGAGGATCTCCGCCATCTGGGTGTATTCGTCCGTGAGCTCTTCCTCGCTGGGCAGGTCGGCGCGCGAAAGGAAGGAGTACTCGGTACGGTACAGACCCACTCCCTCGGCCCCGTTCTCCAGCACGGAGTTGAGTTCCTCGAAGAGCTCCACGTTGGCGAAGACGTTGATGCGGTAGCCGTCTATGGTTTCCCCGGGGAGCTGGCATTCCTGGATTATGGACTTGTGGTAATTCTCGAACTGGTACTTGAGATCGGAGTACAGCTCAAGCTCGGGCTCATCGGGGTTCACGATGAGTTTGCCCTTGAGCCCGTCGATGATCACCAGATCGCCGTCGTGGACGTACTTTTCCAGGTCCGTAACGCCGACCAGCGCGGGAATCTGCAGGGAGCGTGCGAGGATGCCGGTGTGCGAGGTCTTGCCGCCCTCCGCTGTGGCCAGGGACATGATCTTGGAGATATCCAGGCCGATGGTGTCCGCCGGGGTGAGGTCGTGGGCCATGAGCACCACGCGGTTGGACACGCCAAGCACCGCTTCCTCGCCATGGTGCTGCGCCAGGAGCTTCTTGATGATGCGCTGGGCCACGAGTCTGATGTCCGAGATGCGCTCGCGCAGGTAGGGGTCCTCGATTGCCTCGAACTTCCGCTCCACTTCCCGTACGGCTTTTTCCAGCGCCCATTCGGCGGTAATGTGGGTGTCGCGCACAATCTCCTTGGCGCGGGCCAGGAGCTTGTGGTCGCGGCTGATCATGATGTGGGAATCTATGATGGTGCCGTGGTCGGCGAGTTCGGTCGGGATCTTGTCCCGGGCCTGGGTCAGCTCTTCGCTCACGCTTTGGAACGCGTATTCGATCCGGGCTTCCTCGCCCTGCACCAGGGCCGGAGGCACGGTGTGCCGCGGCACGTTCGCGAAGCTGCGGCGGTTCATGAAGAACGCCTTGCCCACGGAGATGCCCGCTGAGACAGGGATGCCTTGCAGTGTCACTCGGCTCAACGCATTGACTCCCGAACGCTATGCTTTGTCCTCGAAACGGTTGCGGAAAAAGTACGCCAGCCGATCGGCGGCTTCGTCGGCGCCCTCGCTCGAAGCCTCCAGAACAAGGTCCGTTCCGTGGCCCGCCGCCAGGGTGAGAATATCGACCACGCTTTTCGCATCCACCCGCTCTTCGCCGGCCACGAGATAGACCTCGCAGCCGTACTTCTGCGCCTCCTGGGCGAGCTTGGCCGCCGGCCGCGCGTGCAGGCCCTGCTCGTTCAATACGCGAACCTCCGCGCGGGCGGTGGTCGTCATAGCGCCGTGTTCGGCGTTTTCCATGTAGTCTTTCCTCTCGGCCATCGGACCGTCACCGTGTCCATGTCCATTCGCATGGCGCGTCGCCGCGCATCCTCAAAACATCAAACCCAGCGTCTCCTGGAGCCACGGGGTGAACCACCAGACCACGAGCAGCAGCACGGCGAGCAACTCGCGGGACACGTGCCGCCTGCTCACCAGCCAGGCGAACAATCCCAGCGCCAGAGCGCCGGCGAGCCATTGAACCGGGGTCTTCTCCTCCGGCCAGAGCAGATACAGCAGCAGGGTCAGCGTAAACGCATTGAGCACCTTGAGCCGGCGGCCCCAGTTGATGAGATCCAGCTGGCGCAGCCTGGATATGAGCCGCAGCCCTTCCTTGTAGCCCATGAGGAAGGTGAGCAGCTTGAATATCTGCAGCGCCGTGAACCACAACGCTCCCCAGACCAGGGCGGCCCACCCCGCCCCGGCGGCCACGAGCACAGCCGTGCTCAAGGACCAGAACACCAACAGGCTGCCGGAAAGTACCGAATCGCCGATGGCTGAGAGTGTGTAGACCGTGGTGTCCTTCACGGACTCGAGCACGTTGGGCGGAAACAAACCCCGGGATATCTTGTCCTCGAGCGAGAGAAAGACGCCCACGAGAAGCGGAGTCCAGAACAGATGCGTGTTGTAATGGCTCAGGTATCGGCGCCTGGCGGTCTCGCGCGCTTTGGGGTCGGGGTAGATGACCTCCAGCCCCGGCTCCATGGCGAAGACGAGCCCCACGTTCTGCATGCCGCGGGTATTGAAGGCCGCTCCCACGAGATACGTCCGCAGGAAACTGGCCATCAGCGGCCGGGCATGACCGTACAGCTGCTTCTCATCGCCGGCCGATGCGCTCATATATCTCCTTGACCGTCCAACCCTCGACGCGGACATGAACACGACGCGCCACCTCCTTGGTGCCGCCGCCCTGGGCCCGCTCCTCTTCGATCAGCCCGTCCACCTCGTCGGACGAGGCTTCATGGGCAGCCGGCGGGCCTATGAGGACTGTCGCCTCGCCTTTCAAATTCTGCTCAATATTGGTCCTATCTCCAAGATCGAAAACAATAAACTCCTCATGAAGCTTGGTCAATTCCCGAGCTACGCACGCCTCCCGTTCACCCAGCACGGCGTGGACGTCATCCAGTGTGGCGGGCAGCCTGGAGAGCCGCTCGAAAAACACCAGGGTCGCCTTCAGGCCGGCATACGGCTCCAGGGTGCGCCGCCGCTCCCCGCCGGAACGCGGCAGGAATCCCAGAAAAACGTATGGATACGGCGGCAGGCCCGATGCGCACAAGGCCGCGGCCACGGCCGAGGGACCGGGAATGGGGCTGACCTGGTGGCCGGCCTCCCGGCAGGCGCGCACCAGGCGATACCCGGGATCGGCTATGAGCGGCGTGCCGGCGTCCGATACCAGGGCCACGGTCTGCCCTTCGTGCAGACGCGCGAGCACTTCCGGAATGCGTCCGGTCTCGTTGTGTTCGTGGAGACTCAGAAAGGACGGAGCCGTAAGCCCCAGATGCTTGAACAGCAGGCCGGCGCGGCGGGTGTCCTCCGCCAAAACGAGATCGGCAGATGCGAGTATGTCCCGGCCCCGGGGGGAGAGATCACCAAGGTTGCCAAGAGGCGTCGCCACCACGAAGAGACGGGGACCATTGGAATGCATCGTTTACGTGCTCCACTTCAAAACCGTCATCCGCGGCCGTGACCGCCACGAGGTCGAACCGGCAGGGCATTTCCCACAGGCCGTGTTCCGACAGATAGGCCGCCGCGGCGCGGCACAGCCGTTCCCGCTTGGCAGGAGTCAGACCATCGGCCGGGGTGGCCAGCCCGCCGGCGGCGCGGGTCTTGACCTCGACGAAAACAAGAGTCCCGCAGTCTTCGCACACGATGTCGATCTCGAGCTGGGCGTGCCGCCAGTTGCGGTCCTTGACGGCGTAGCCCTTGCCGGCCAGATGCCTGGCCGCGGCTTCCTCGCCCCCGGCGCCGCGTTTCAGATGTCGGGCAGCCACAGGGGCTCGCGCTCCTTGAGATATTGCTCGTCCACGCCCTTGAAGCTGCGGCGGTGCATGATGGACGCGCCGAGCCGCCCGATGGCCTCGCGGTGCTCGACTGTGGCGTAGCCCTTGTGGTTGGCGAATCCGTAACCGGGAAAGCGTTTGTCCAGGGCGACCATCATCCGATCGCGCACCGTCTTGGCTACGATGGACGCCGCGGCTATGGAGGGTACGTTGGCGTCGCCGTCCACGAAGGCCTGCTGCGGCGTGGCTATCGGCACGGGATGCACGCCGTCCACCGCCACGAATGCCGGCAGAGTGCGCAATTTTCCCAGAGCCCGCGCCATGGCGACCAGGCTGGACCGGTGGATATTGATCTCTTCGATCTCCCGCGGCCAGCATACCCCCACAGCCCAGGCAATGCAGCAGCCCTTGATGCGGAGCGCGATCGGCCAGGCCATCCAGTCCGGGCAGGCCGAACTGGCGCCGGGCCCGTTTCCTGGCCGCGGCCGTGGCGTTGTCCAGACGGGGCTTGTACGCCTTGAGCTCCGGCGGCAGAATGACGGCGGCGGCTACGACGGGACCGGCCAGGCACCCTCGTCCCACCTCGTCCACGCCTGCGTGGGGCCGCGGAAAACGCTCCCAGAAATAGCCGCGTGTCGGCAGGTCCAGAAGCCGATACTGGACCTGGCTCGATTCGCCGTCGGCCATGAAGCGCCCTTAGCTCTTCTTTTCCCAGATATTCTTGGTCTTGATCCGGGCGGCCTTACCCTTGAGCCCGCGCAGGTAGTACAGCTTGGCGCGGCGGACCTTGCCTTCGGATACGACCTCGACACGCTCGATGAAGGGCGTGTGGAAGGGGAACACGCGCTCCACGCCGATGCCGTCGGAAATCTTGCGCACGGTGAAGGTGGCGTTGGTGGTGCCGCGGCGGATGCGCATGACCGTGCCCTGGAAGACCTGGATACGCTCTTTTTCGCCCTCGATGATGCGCAGATGCACCTTGACCGTGTCGCCGGGATTGAACTCCGGAATGTCCAGACGAAGGTGTTCGCGCTCGAGTTTCTTGATGGCTTCCATGACCGTTTCTCCTCGTCGCGGGTCGAGCCGGCGCCTTGCCGGCGTCTTGCCGCTGTCTAGTCGGTGTCCCCCAGAATCCTGTCCACGAGTATGGAAGTCGCGGAACGGACCGAGAGGTGATTATAATCCGCAAAAGGCCTGAGCGGCCGCACGACCGCGTCGGCTGCGCGCACGACGCTGGGCGCCAAGCCCGAGCCGGTGCCCAGCAGAAGCACCACGGGCCGTGCGTCCAGCGCTTCGGCGACCTGGGGAATGGTGACGGCCTGTGGCATATCCGCCTTCTTCCTCCTGGCACCGCCACGCTTTTCCGGAGCGATGCGCGCGCTGGTCACGCAGACCAGCGGGTCGCGTCCGGAGCGCTCCCGCACACGGTCCAGGGCGTCTTCAATCGATTCGACCACCGTCACTCCGGCCAGCGCTTCGGCGCGGTCCGGGTTGGCAACCGAGCCGGCGCCGCCGGTCCAGTGCCCCAGAAGAGTAGCCGCCAACCGGCGCTGATCTTCCAGGGGGGTCGAAAGATAGAATCCTCCCAGCCCGTAACAACGGGAAACGCGGCCAATATCATGGATGTCGAGGTTCGTCAACGAGACCGCGACCTCCTGTCCCTCTTTATTGAGCACCGGGTGGTGGGCCAGCACCAGATGCAGATTGCGTCCTCGCGCTGGTTTGGGCGCGTTGACGCGGAGCGTGCGTATGGTCTCCACGTCCTTGAGCGACAGCGGGGCCGAAGACAACAACTCGGGCCGGCGGCCTGCTCGCGTCTGTACTCGGCAATCCGCTTGTGGTCGCCGGAGAGCAGCACCCCGGGCACGCGCAGTTCATTGCCCTGGTCGTCCCTCACCATCTCGGGCCTGGTGTAGTGCGGATATTCCAGCAGCCCCTGGGCAAAGCTTTCCTCGTCCCCGGACTCCTCGTGCCCCATGAAGCCGGGCAGGAGACGTCCCACGGCTTCCAGCAGGCAACACGCCGCGGCCTCGCCGCCGCTGAGCACGAAGTCGCCCACCGAGACCTCCTCGATATCCACGAGATCGCACAGTCGCGCGTCCATTCCCTCGTACCTGCCGCAGACCACGGTGACCCGCTCCTCGGCCGAGAGCTCGCGAGCCATCGCCTGATCCAGCGGTCTGCCCCGCGGCGTGAGCAGGATTGTCCGTCCGCGGCCGCCGCCTTGTTCCACCTGGTCCAGCGCCTTGAGCACGGGATCGAGCAGCATGACCATGCCGGGTCCGCCGCCGTAGGGCCTGTCGTCCACTGTGCGGTGGGCGTCCCCGGTGAATTCCCGGGGGTTGACCCGCTCCACCGTGAGCACTCCCTCCTCCAGGGCGCGGCCGAGCAGCCCGGTCGCGAGCGGGCTGTCGAAGTACTCGGGAAAGAGGGTGCAGATGGAAAAGTGCATGGCGGCGGTTTTGTGAAGAGGCAGCGCGATCCGAAGCCAGGGCTAGGCCTGCTCCGAATCGTCCCCGTCTTCGGAAGCGATGTACAGTTCGAGCAGCCCGGCCGGCGGGTCGATAACCACGCGGCCGGCGTCGGGATCGAGCTCGGTCACGAACCCGGGCTCGGCCGGGAACAGAATCTCCTCGCCGCGTCCGCCCCGAATGATCCAGACTTCCTGGCCCTCGTGGCCCGTTTCCATGAAGTCTTCCACCACGCCGATGCGTCCGCCGTCCGCGCTGAAGACCTCCAGCCCCTCGATCTCGTAGAGGAAGACGTCGTCTTCCTCGGGCTCGGGCAGCTCCTCCGCGCGGACCCAGATGGTGGCCCCCCGGAGCGCCTCGGCCGCGGTGCGGTCGCGCAGGCCCTTCAGAGAGAGCAGCACCCTGCCCTGGTGCTCGCGCCAGACGTGCACCCGCTCGCGCCGGGGCGGTTCATCCGTGATCGTGTCCTTATCCGGATAGGCGCCCGGCGGTTCGCTGCGCAAATAGAGCTCGCGCACCATGTTTAGGATTGCGGGCGATTCTGCGTAGATATCCGCGACGATCTCGCCGCGGATGCCGTGCGCCTTGGCCAAGCGGCCCACGAGGATGAAGAGTGGCGAATCGGCCATGGTCTGTGACACGCTGTTCGGGGCTGATGGGCCGGCGCCGGAACGGGACGCCGCAAGAATACGGATTGCCTGGCCCGGTTTGGTCGCCGCGAGAAGCCGAAAAATCCCCGCACGTTGCGCACGCGCATCGGTCCGGTTTCCCTTTCCGGCCGCTGGGGCCACAGGGCTACATGGGACCGCACACAACGCAGACGACACGAGGACTGCTATTCAAGAATCTCGAGAACAGCTCGTTTCCGGACCTTTGTGGAGGCCGCCCCCAGGATGGTGCGCATGGCCCGGGCCGTGCGGCCCTGCTTGCCTATCACCTTGCCAAGGTCTTCCTTGGCCACCTTGAGCTCCAGAACTGACGTCTGTTCGCCTTCAACCTCGGTCACTTGTACGCTGTCAGGGTCGTCCACGAGCGATTTCGCAATGTACTCGATGAGCTCTTTCATGAAGGTAACCTCCGCTTCAACTGGTGCATGCGCGACAAGTATCGATTCAGCAGAGGCCGTGGACCCATCCCTGGCGAGGCTGCCAGCCCCGGGACACTATTCAGCGGCGGCTTGCTTGAGCAGCGACTTCACCGTGTCCGAAGGTGTGGCGCCCCGATCCATCCACAGCTTCACTTTATTGTTATCCACCTTAATCTCTGCCGGGTCAACCATGGGATTGTAATAACCCAGGTAGTCGAGCGGGCGGCCGTCGCGGCGAGTGGCGCTGTTCAGCGCAACGATGCGGTAGAAGGGACGCTTCTTGGAACCCATGCGGGTCAAACGGATTTTGAGAGACATAGCCGGAGTACTCCTTGTTGTGTGGTCTTGGTTCGATCGATCCGGATCGGTAATCAAGGCCGCCCGATGGCATCGGGAAGCCGAGGTTATTTCTTCTGCTTGCGCTGTTTGCGCTTAAGTTTCTTCTTCTTGCGGTCGGCCTTGGTTGAGCCGCTACGCTTGGGCGCGCCGCCGCCCTCCATGCCGGGCATGCCTTCCATGCCGGGAAGTCCGCCCATGCCGCCCATGCCCTCCAAACCGGGCATGCCGCCGCCCATGCCGGGCAGCTGGGGCATGCGCTTCTTCTTGCCCTTGGAGCCGCCGCCCATCATCTTCTTCATCATCTTCTGCATGTTGTCGAAGTTCTTGATGAGCTGGTTGACGTCCTGGACGTCCACGCCCGAACCCCTGGCTATACGCTCGCGGCGGCTCGGGTTGATGATCTTGGGCTGCTTGCGCTCCTGCACGGTCATGGAGTTAATCATGGCCTCCACGCGGCCCAACTCCTTCTCGTGCACGTTCATGTCGCCCAGCTTCTCGCGGACCGACCCCATTCCGGGAATGAGCTTCATGAGCGAATCCAGCGAACCGAGCTTCTTGAGCCGGCGCATCTGGGTGCGGAAGTCCTCGAAATCGAACTCCGCGCGCTGCATCTTCTTGCCGAGGGCCTCGGCCTCCTCCTCGTCGATCTCGGTCTGGGCCTTTTCGATGAGGGTCATCACGTCGCCCATGCCGAGGATGCGGCCGGCGATGCGGTCAGGATGGAAGACCTCGAGCTCGGAGAGCTTCTCGCCCAGACCCACGAACTTGATGGGCTTGTCAGTGACGCTCTTGATGGAGAGGGCTGCGCCGCCGCGGGCGTCGCCGTCCATCTTGGTGAGCACGATGCCCGATATATCGAGGAGGTCGTTGAAGCTCTGCGCCACGTTGACCGCATCCTGGCCGGTCATGGCGTCGGCGACGAAAAGAATTTCCTTGGGGGATACCGCGGCTTTGATGTTGGCGAGCTCCTCCATGAGATGCTCGTCCACGTGCAGGCGGCCGGCGGTGTCGAGAAGGACAACGTCCTGCCCGTTGGACTCGGCCTGGGCCACGGCGTTTTTGGCGATGTCCACCGGGTTCATCTGGCTGGTGGACTCGAACACCGGCATGTCGAGCTGCCGGCCCAGGGACATGAGCTGCTCGATGGCCGCGGGACGGTACACGTCCGCCGGGACCATGAGCGGGTTCATCTTGCGGTCCTTGCGCAGGTGCAGGGCGAGCTTGCCGGTGGTGGTCGTCTTACCGGAGCCCTGCAGCCCGACCATCATGATGATGGCCGGTCCTTTGGCGCGCAGTTCGAGGTCCTGGTGCTCGCCGCCCAACAGGTCCACAAGCTCGTCGTGAACGATCTTGACCACCTGCTGGCCGGGCGTCAGGCTCTTGAGGACGTCCTGGCCCATGGCGCGCTCGCGCACACGGTCCACGAACTCCTTGACCACCTTGTAGTTGACGTCCGCTTCCAGAAGCGCAAGACGCACCTCGCGCAGTCCCGCCCGGATGTTCTCCTCATCCAGGCGTCCCTGCCCGCGGAACTTCTTGAAGACGCCGTTCAGGCGATCGGAAAGACTCTCGAACACGTAATTCTCCCAAGGATCGCAACATCTTAGCGGGAGCGGAAAACTCTTGTTCCTTCATTCCCGGCCATGCGGACGGCCTCGCTCCAGGCGGGGCCGCGCGGCAAACGCCGCATAAGCGCATAGCTTGTGCTCCAGTAATAAAGAGGGAGCTAGTTACCCGAGCCGAATCCGCAAGTCAAGATGTGGATCGCCATATCCGCTTGCGAAATATTCGTTCCCGCGTGGACGTTTTCTCCGCCATCTTATACACTTCTTCTTCGTTCCCCAACATCCTTCGGAGGTCACCTTAGGCACCATGCGCACCCTGCTCGTTCTCATCCTTCTGGCCGCCGTGGCCGGCGGCGGTTGGTGGTGGTATCAGACCCGGCAAACCGGCGGCGAAATCCGCGTGCTCGAAACCACCGTGCTGGAAACCGGCGATGTCCGCGAAGTGCTCGAGGCCACAGGCATCATCAAGTCCCAGGTGGGCGCCGTGGTCAAGA